>JBFZDM010000150.1:0-4706 GCA_041307365.1 Chromatiaceae bacterium
CCTCTGCCTGGCCCTGCTCCTGGCCGGCTGCCGCGATGACAGCCCGGTCTACAACACCCGCTTCCTCGCCTTCGGCACCCTCATGGACCTCAGCATCGTTGGCGTCGGCCGCGAGGAAGCGGAACGCGCCAGCCAGCTCCTGGACCAGGAATTCCAGTTCATGCATCAGGCCTGGCATGCCTGGGATCCGGGCCCCATGGGCCGGGTCAACGCACTGCTCGCCACGGGCAAGCCCTTCGCCGCCCCGCCCTGCATCCTGCCCCTGGTGCGCCAGAGCCAGGAACTGGCGACCCGGAGCGACAATCTCTTCAATCCCGCCATCGGCCATCTCGTCGATCTCTGGGGCTTCCATGCCGACGCCCCCGAGCGGCGCGCCCCGCCGGACAAGGCCAGGATCGATGCCCTGGTCAGGGCCAACCCCCTCATGAGCGACATCGAGGTCGACGGCATCCTGCTGCGGGGCAAGAATCCCGCCGTCAAGCTGGATTTCGGCGCCATCGGCAAGGGCTATGGCATCGACCTCGCCATCGCCCACCTGCGGGAACTCGGCATCCACCACGCCATCGTCAACGCCGGCGGCGACCTGCGCGCCATCGGCAACCGTGACGGCCAACCCTGGCGCATCGCCGTGCGTAGCCCCGGCGGGGGCGGCGTCCTGGCCATCCTCCAGGTCTCCGGCGACGAGAGCATCTTCACCTCGGGTGACTACGAACGCAATTTCACCCATGAAGGCAAAAACTACCACCACGTCATCGATCCCCGCACCGGCTGGCCCGCCGAGGGCGCCCATTCCGTCACCGTCATCCATGGCGACGCCACCACCGCCGACGCCGCCGCCACCGCCCTGCTGGTGGCCGGCCCCGCGCGCTGGCATGAGATCGCCCAGGCCATGGGTATCCGCTCCGTCCTGCTGATCGACCAGGCGGGCCGGTATCACATGGACCCCTCCATGGCGGCGCGCGTGGAAATCCTCGACCGCCACCCCGAGATCATCATCTCCCCACCCCTCGCCGGCGACACCGCGGGGAGGCAGGCGGGGTCATGACCCCGACCCTGGCGCCGGGCGGCATGGCGCATCCCCGCAAGCCCTCCTGGCCAGGCCCCCTGTTGCCGGCCCTGCTGCTGGCGACCGTCCTCCACGCCGCGCTCATTTTCGCCCTTGGCTTCAAGGCCCCCTTGCCCCCTCCCGGCCCCGGCGCGGGTCGCGCCCTGGAAGTGCTGGTGCTAGGCCGGCCGGACCCGACCAGCCCGGCCCCTGCCGCGGCCGAGGCCCTGGCCCCCCAAGCGGGCGATGGCGCCGGTGGCGAGGACCTGGGCGCCGACAGCCGCCCCCTGACCCCAGACACCGAGCCAGACACCCTCCCCGCATCCCTCGCGACGCCGCCAATGGCAGCCAGCCCACAGGCCTCAATCCCGGCGCCCCCGGCGGCCATCCCCCTGGAATCCATGCCGCCCCCGCCGGAGACGACCAGCCCCTCCCCGTGGGAAGAGGACCTCTTGACCGCCGCCCTCCTGGACCCGGCCTTCGCCGAACCCTTGCCAATAACAGAACCTAACCCAGAACCAGAGGCCGATCCGGCACCCGCCCTGGAACCGGAGCCCAGGGCCGAATCCTTGCCCCCGCCCCTGCTCGCGCCCTTGACCGAACGGGTCCCCCCCCAGCGGACCGCCGCCCAGATCCTGGCCAGCCGCGGCCAGGAGATCGCCACCCTCTCCGCCAGGATCGAGGAGGAAGCCGCCGCCTACGCCAATCGCCCCCGCCGCAAGGCCATCAGCGCCAGCACCCAGGAATACAAGTACGCCAGCTATCTGGATGCCTGGCGGCGCAAGGTCGAGGCCATTGGTAACCTCAATTACCCGGAAGAGGCCAAGCGACGCCAGCTCTACGGCAGCCTCATCCTGCGCGTCGCCCTCCGGGCCGATGGCAGCCTGGAAGAGGTCCGCGTCCTGCGCTCCTCCGGCTCCGACATCCTCGACCAGGCCGCCGTCCGCATCGTCCACCTCGCCGCCCCTTATGCCCCCTTCCCGCCAGACATCCGCAAGGAGACGGATTTCCTCGACATCACGCGAACCTGGCAATTCCTCGGCAATAACCAGTTCGGGGAGAAGAAGTAGGTCCCAAGGGGCGCATCCCTGTCATGTTAGAATCTTGACCCAGTCCACCCGAGGCCCCTTCCATGTCCGACGACAAGACCACCCACTTCGGTTACAAGCAGGTTCCGGTCGAGGAGAAATCGAGCCATGTCCGGGCCGTGTTCGACTCGGTCGCCTCCCGCTACGACCTGATGAACGACCTCATGTCCCTCGGCATCCACCGCCTGTGGAAACGCTACACCATAGAGCTCGCCGGGGTGAGGCGCGGCCAGCGGGTGCTGGACCTGGCGGGGGGGACCGGCGACCTGGCCAGCCGTTTCGCCCGCATCACGGGACCCGAGGGCCAGGTGGTGCTGACGGACATCAATGCCGCCATGCTGACCATGGGCCGGGACCGCCTCCTGGACCAGGGCCTGGCCGTCAACCTCCTTTACGCCCAGGTCAACGCCGAGACCCAGCCCTTCCCCGACGGTTACTTCGACTGCGTCACCATCGGCTTCGGCCTGCGCAACGTCACCCACAAGCAGAAGGCCCTGGCGGAGATGTACCGGGTGCTGAAGCCGGGCGGGCGTGCCCTGGTGCTGGAGTTCTCCCACCCCACCAGCCAGCCCCTGGCCAAGGCCTACGACCTCTATTCCTTCTCCGTGCTGCCGGCCCTGGGGCGACTCATCACCAGCGACGCGGACAGCTACCGCTACCTAGCCGAATCCATCCGCATGCACCCGGACCGGGAGACCCTGCGTGGCATGATGGCGGCGGCCGGCTTCGAGCGCTGCGAATACTTCAATCTTACCGGCGGCATCGTCGCCATCCATCGGGGCTACAGGCTATGACCCCGGCGTCCCCCATCCCGGACGCGGCCCTGGCGGCCCTGGAGACCGCCATCAACCACTACATCGCCCTGGATCCCGAGGGCGCCGCCCGGCTAGGCCCGCTGGCGGGCCGCCTCATCGCCCTTGAGTTCAAGGGCTTCGGCAATCGCCTCTATTTCATCCCCGGCGCGGAGGGCTTCCAGATCTACGGCGCCTACGACGCCGAGCCTGACTGCCTGCTGCGCGGCACCTCCCTGGCCCTGGCGCGCCTGGGCCTCAGCCGCCGCAAGGAGGACGCCCTCTTCTCCGGCCAGGTCGAGGTCGAGGGCGACACGGCCCTGGCCCAGCGCTTCGGCGACTTCATGGCCGGCCTGGAGATCGACTGGGAGGAACAAATGTCGCGCCTGACCGGGGATGCCCTCGCCCACGCCCTGGGCTCGCGCCTGCGCGCCGCCGGCCACTGGGGTCGGCGCTCCCTGGACATACTGGGTCTGGACCTCAAGGAATACCTGCAGGAAGAGGGCCGCTTGCTGCCGACGCGCTACGAGCTGGAGGGCTTCCTCGATGAGGTGGACCGGCTGCGCGATGACGGCGAGCGCCTGGCCGCGCGGGTCGAACGCCTCCATCGCCTGCTCCAGACCGGATCCCGGGCGGGTTGCGGGGCGGGCCAGGACGAGGAGGGCCCGCCGTGCTGATCCAGGCGTCGCGGCTGTGGCGGCTGATCCACATCAGCCTGGTGCTGGCGCGGCACGGGCTCGACGAGGTCCTCCTCGCCACCCACCTCTTTCGCCCCCTGCGTTTCCTGGTTTACCTCTCCCCCTGGTACTGGCACCGCCGCACCCACCCCAGGCCCTACCCGGTGCGTATCCGCGAGGCCCTCATCGAACTGGGGCCCATCTTCGTCAAGTTTGGCCAGATCCTCTCCACCCGCCGCGACCTGCTGCCGGACGAGCTGGCCGACGAACTGGCCAAACTGCAGGACCAGGTCCCGCCCTTCCCCGGCGCCCAGGCCCGCGCCATCGTCGAGAAGTCCTGGGGCAAACCCATCGAGGCGGTCCTGGATGACTTCGACGAGCAGCCCCTGGCCTCCGCCTCCATCGCCCAGGTCCACACGGCGCGCCTCAAGGACGGCCGCGAGGTGGTGGTCAAGGTGGTGCGCCCCGGCATCGACAGGACCATTCGCCGCGATCTGGGCCTCCTGCTCGTCCTGGCGGAACTGGCCCAGCGTTATTGGAAGGATGGCCGCCGCCTGCGCCCGGTGGAGGTGGTGAACGAGTACCGGAAGACCATCCTGGACGAGCTGGACCTCCAGCGCGAAGCGGCCAACGCCAGCCAGTTGCGGAAGAATTTTCTGGGCAGCGACCAGCTTTATGTCCCCGAGATCCACTGGGACCTGTCCCATCCCAGCGTCATGGTCATGGAGCGCATTTATGGTACGCCGGTCGGGGAGATCGAACGGCTAAAGGCCCAGGGCGTGAGCATGAAGCTCCTCGGCGAGCGCGGTGTCGAGATCTTTTTCACCCAGGTCTTCCAACACAACTTCTTCCACGCCGACATGCACCCCGGGAACATCTTCGTCGAGCCCAGCGGGCGTTACATCGCCGTGGATTTCGGCATCGTCGGCTCACTGACCAGCGAGGACCAGCGCTATCTGGCGGAGAACCTGCTGGCCTTTTTCCACCAGGACTACCGGCGCGTTGCCGAACTGCACATCGCCTCCGGCTGGGTCCCCCCCAGCACCCGGGTGGACGAGTTCGAGTCCGCCATGCGCACCGTCTGCGAGCCTTATTTCGGCAAGCC
>JBFZDM010000158.1:0-3701 GCA_041307365.1 Chromatiaceae bacterium
CACCACCATTGGCGGGGCCCTGGTGGACTCCGGCAAATTCCCCTGGGCCGAGCACAAGGCGCGCTTCCGCCGTCTCAACGAGCCCGATGTCTCCTACCACGGCGTGGTTTATACCGAAGCCTTGGGGGCGGCGGCCTACATAGGCCGGGCGCGGGTGGTGCCGCTGCGTAACATGGGCGCGGCCATCTCGCCCTTTAACAGCTTCCTGATCCTCCAGGGGATCGAGACCCTGCATGTGCGCATGGACCGCCACTGCGAGAACGCCGTGGCGGCGGCGCAGTTTCTTCAGCAACAGCCACAGGTGGCCTGGGTGCGTTACGCCGGCCTACCGGATCACCCGGACAAGACCCTCATCGACAAATACATGGGCGGCCGCGCCTCCAGCATCCTGTCCTTCGGCATCAAGGGCGGTCGCGAGGCCGGCGCCAAGTTCATTGACGCGCTCAAGCTGGCGGTACGGCTCGTTAATATCGGCGACGCCAAGACCCTGGCCTGCCATCCGGCGACCACCACCCACCGCCAGCTCGCTCCGGCGGAACTGGCGCGGGCAGGGGTGTCGGAGGACATGATCCGTCTCTCAATCGGCATAGAGCACATCGACGACATTCTGGAGGACCTGGCCCAAGCCCTGGCTGTCACTCATTAAGTACTTGGGATGATCACCTAGCTTCCAGAATCTAAAAAAGTGATAACAAAATGAAAGTCGAGGCGAGGTACGAACCCAACAAAAGGAACCCCTATTGCCAGGGTTGGTACCTCACCCCGACCCGCCAACCTTAAAACCCGGGACAAGGGCCCGATCCGGAAACCCGACGCAGGCGTGGTGCCGATGCGGAGGCCCCGCCATATCATCGCAATTACCAGAGCCTTTTCTACTCGAAAAGATTGGCAAAGGCCCGGGCAAAGGTCTTGTAGGCCTCGTAGCCGTCCTTGTCCATCACCTGGTCGATGACCCAGCGGTTCTCCGCCCCTTGCCCCATGAGGGACTGGATCTCAAAGCCGAGGTGGCGCAGAAAGGCGTAGCTGGGTCCATCCTCCGCCAACTGGAAATCGGCGTATTCATCCGAGCGGGTATTAAGAGACTGGATGAAGGGACTGGCATAATCGCCAGGGCCCAAGAGGTCCTGGCTATTGTCCTGGACGTGGTCGATGATCTTGCGGGCGAGGGCGGTGACCAGGATGCGGCGGTCCTCCAGGCTCAATCTTTCGGCGGCGAGGCGGTCGGCGACCTGGATCAGGAAGAGGAGGTATTCCCGAATCACCGCCAGGCGCTGGGCATCGCTCTCATAGACGAAACGCTCGCAATGGAGGCTAATGGCCTTGTCCACCGCAATCCGCCAGGCGATGTAGGCCAGGGCGCTGGCGATCTCCAGCGGTGACCGCTCCGCCTCCTCGTTGTTCCAGTGACTCTTGATTCTGATGGCCACGCAATATACCTCTCAACTGGTTCGGCTGTGCCGGATTGGAAATTCAACCATTTGACTCGGTTCAAGCCGGGGCCGCCAAGTCCCGGGACAAGATGGGGGCGAGGATGAAGTCCGAAAACATCCGTGACCTGGTCCGGTCCGTGCAGACCAATTGTCACATCTCCGATGCCCGCCATGGGGCCGACTACTCTTTGTGCGTCTATCTCATGAAGATGCGGGAATATTACCGCTGGGAACAAGGTCTACCCTATGGCGCCATCCTGGGCAAGGACAAGGTCGGGGACTGGCTCGCCGCCCGGGAACAGCTCTGGGAGGACTTGGAGGAGGCGGAGTTCGAGCCCCTGGAGATCAACGGCGAGCATTTTGATCCCTTCGATGCCGAGGCTATCAACACCTGCCTGGAGCCCCTGGGTTTGGTATATAGCGGTGGCCTGGGCCATGGCGCCAAGCCCCATTTCGTGCTCGGCGACCTGGCGGGGCGGACCTGCCATGGCGATCATGAAGTCCTGTTGATAGCCCAGGAACATGCCCGGGACCTGACGGCGCCCCCCGCCATGACCCTGGGCCCGCGCATCTATCTGCGACGCGAATCCCTGCGCCGCCTGCTCTGGGAAAAGCTGGAAAGCTGGCGCTGGAGCCGGCCGGACAATGCCCTTGGCCGCGCCTTTGCCTGCTACGATTTCGAGGGTGATCTGGAGTCGGCCCTGGACGCCATGACGGAGCGCGAGATCCAGGCCCTGTTGCTGCACGAGGAGGGTGAGTACCAGGCCGGCTTGCGCCTGGGCGATGCCTGGAACCCCCTTTTATTGGACCTGGCAGGGACCCCCGCTGAACTCATGGCCCGGGCCGTTCGCGACCACCTGGCGGATTGTCTGTCCACCCTGCCGGTCCTGGCGGGGCAGGGGGAGGCCCCGCCCCTGCACTTCTATATGGGCAATCTGACCCACCTGCGCAAGGATCTCTTTCCCAGCCTGACCCAGGCCTATGAGCAATGGGTTCAGGACGGAGATACCAGGCCCCTTGCCGCCGTCGCCGAGCGGGGCGCCCGGCACTGGGATCGCCTGGCGCTGGACATGTGCGCCATCCACCGGGAGCACCCCCAGGAAGCAGCGGCGCGGATCCGCCACCTGGTGGGCGAGCATCACCTGTGATAGCTGATCCGACCAGGGTGTCGGACCTCCGGATCTGGCTTCTCGCCAGCCTCTATTTCGCCCTCAACGCCCTGACCCAGGGATGGGTCTCGCCGACGGCCGACCTCGACCAGGCACAGCAATTGGTTCTGAGCCAGAACTGGAATTGGGGTTATGGCACCCAGCCCCCCCTCTACACCTGGCTTGTCAATATCCTCTTCGCCATTACGGGGCCATCCCTCTGGGTCCTGTTGGCCCTAAAGTCCCTGCTGTTGAGCCTGCTGGCCGCCGGCATTCTGGCCATCGGCCGTGAACTAGGCTTTGACGACAAGCGCCAACTTATGGCCATGGCGGGACTAGCCCTCATCCCCCAAGTCATCTGGGAGGCGCAGCGCGACCTCACCCATAGCCTGCTGGCGACCCTGGTGGCCTCCTGGACCCTCTGGTCCCTGCTGCGTCTTTGGCGAACCCCGGACTGGCGCCACCACCTGATGTTCGGCCTGCTGGCGGGCCTGGGACTCCTGAGCAAATACAACTTCGCCGTCTTTCTCCTCGCCCTAGCCCTGGCGGTACTCTTCACCCCCGCCTTTCGCCGGCGGCTCCTGGGGCCAGGCCTGGCCCTGAGCGCCCTGGCGGCCCTAGCCCTGGTACTGCCCCATCTACTCTGGGTGCTGGGTCACGCCGGGCAGGCCCTGGCCAGCAGTCACAAACTCGCCCTCCAGGAATCCTTCTCCCTGGCAGGGCCCGTTGCAGTCATCCTTGCGGTGCTGGCCTTTCTGGGGCCCCTGCTGGTCGCGGCGGGTCTGAGCGGGTGGCCAACCGTCCGGCCCACCCCCTTGAAACCTCCGGAACCCATGGGGGCGGCACCGACCCGATTACTATGGCGGCTCGCCCTCGCCATCCTGATCGTCCTCCTGCTCTTCGTGATGATCACGGGGGCCTCCCACGTCAAGGACCGCTGGTTGCAACCCTTGCTCTTTTTCGTCCCCCTGCTGATCGCCCGGCTTCCCCTGGCAAGGCCAAGATGGCTTCTCGGTCTCGGCTCCGCCGCCGCCCTGGTGGCGGCCCTGCTGTTGCCGGGACGTACCCTGATGGCCGCCTGGACCGGCAAGCTCTCCCGCCCCAATTTGCCCTATGCCGAACT
>JBFZDM010000161.1:0-5340 GCA_041307365.1 Chromatiaceae bacterium
CCGTGCCCCAGGCGATGGTGCTAACCGGCATCGTCGTCGCCGTCGCGGCCACGGCCTTGGCGCTGGCGCTGGCCCGGCGTCTTTTCACCCTGACCGGCGATTACAAGCTGCACGACAGGCGGTCAAGGGCCGACGAAGGCTGATCCGCTCATCCGGGGTGACTGGTCAACCGGGGTAGAGGGGGGGGAGGGGGTCTGGAGCCGCCTTGCCCGGCCCCGCCGCCCTGGCGGCCGCGGCGAGGGCCGATTCCAGATCCCGCCAGGCGCCATGGCCATCCCAGGGGCTATCGCCGGCGGCGTAGAGGTGGCGGTCCAGCCGCCGCAGTGCGTTGGCCGCTTCCCCATCCAGGCGTTGGGCCAGGGACTCCAGGCGCGTCGGCGGGTCACCCGGCCAACTGGCCTTGCCCCAGGCAAGCAGGGCCTCGCGGGCACCACGGGCATCATTGGCGGAGCAGGCCTGGCGCGCGCGTTGGAGGGCGGCGCCGGGATTGGGCCTGGGCCCGGCGTCTGGCTTGTCCTTAGCCGGGGCGGTCTGACGATGGCGGCGGCGCTCCCGCCACCAGAGCAGGAGGGTGATCAGCCAGGAAAGGCCGAGGCCGGCGCCGAGCCAGGGCCAGTAGCCGGCGGGGAGGGGCCAGGCCGTCGCGGGTTGATGGATGGCGGGCACCACCTCTGTCTGGCTTGCCTCGGGTAGGGGAGTGGACGGGGAGGGCGCCGGGGCATGGGGGCTGGCGGGTGGCGAGGCCGGCGCGGGCTGGGATGCCTTGGGCCGGGCATCGGCCTCGCCGCTGGCGGGCATGACCACCAGGGTCTGCTCCGGCAACAGGGCCACCTGTTCCTTGTCCTTCTGGGTGTCCCACCAGGCCAGGCGCACCTCGGGCAAGGTCAGTTGGCCCGCCACCGAGGGCACCAGGGCCAGCTTGATTTCCTTCACCGCCACCAGGGTGTCGCCCTCGGCGCGGGTCTCGGTCCTGGGCTTGTCGGGGTAGAGCTTGACCCCGTCGGGGACGGCAATCGTCAAGTCGGGGAGTTGGGCGGCGTTCAGGCCCTGGGCCGTGATGGCGATGGTGCGGGTGATGGGATCGCCTACCCGCGCCTGGGAGGGGTCCGGGGTCCAGGTGTCCGCCAGTTGCAGGGACTCGGCGGGTAGCCAGGGCGAGGAGGTGCCATCGGGCTGGGGCTTGACGTTAAGGGTCAGGGCGGGACCTCGCGCCTGGATGGGTCGGGCCCGCTGGATCAGGCCATCCATCTCCGCGAAGGGGTCGCGGCCAAAGAAGCGTTCGAAGGGGCTGTCGCCCGGTCCAAAGGGGGAACCGAAAGGTGAACTGGAGGACTGACCTCGACTGGGTCTGGGTTCGGGCACGGCGGCGGAGAGCACCGGGGCATGGATCTCAATCGGGCCGCTGCGCTGGGGCAGGAGGGCATAACGCCGCTCAATGACGTGATAGCGCAGGCCGTCGCGCTGGGTTTCGTGGACGCGGTCCTCCCCCAGGCGTTCGAACAGGACACCCTCGGCCTTGGGGTCCTCCAGGCTGGCGTTCTGGACTTGGGGGCGCAGCAGGATGCGTAGGGTATAGATGGCCTGGCCCTGCACATAGACGGCAGCCGGGTCCAGCTCGGCCTCCAGCCGCGCGGCCGGGGCCTCGCCGATCTGAGCGGCCTGGGACGCGGGCACCACCTCGATGGCGATGGGCATGCTTTCCAAGTTGTTCAGCTTGAGGGCCGGAATGGTCAGGCGCCCGGTGGATCTGGGGGAGAGGAGGAAGCGCCAATCCCGCGTGGTGGTGACCTGGCCGTTGGTCATGATAGTGCTGGTGCCCTGGCCCTGGTTCTTCACCTCGAAATCAGGGGCGAGGGGGTCGGTATCCGGCGTGCCCCAGACATCGCCGGGGCCGGACAGGGTCAGAAGCAGGGATTCCCCCTCGACCAGCCGAGTCCGGTCAACCTTGGCCTCGAGACCAGCGGCGGCCGCCTGGCCGGCGAGGGTCCAGAGCAGGAGGGCAAGGAGGGCCGTAAGGGTCCAGCGGGCAGGTTGGGATGAGCTCAGCGAATCCCAACAGCACCCGGACACCCTTGAAAGTGACCTGGGCACGGGCCGCGGGCCGCGGGGTGGAAGCGTTGGGATCGGATGCATGGTCGCGTCCTCCTGGGGCGGGGATGTGGAACGGTGGGTTGACTGTAGCCTGGGGCCGGCGATCGGCCAGGGCCGCCGGCTATCAGGGTAATTGACCCTGGCGGCGCAGGTGCTGAAGCAGGAAACGCTGCCGCAGGAGACCTCCAGGATCGTCCGGAACGCGGCGCAGTTGGTGCTCCATGGCCTGTTCGCCCTCGCTCATGGGTGTCGGGATTTTCGGTTCGGGCTCGCCCGCGGGGGGCCTGCCCGGTTCCTGGCTCCCAATCAGATCCTGCTTGCCTGGCGCGGCGCCAGCCTGTGGGGTCGTGTCGGCTGTCTGGCCCGCCGGCTCGGCCCCAGCCTCTCGGGGCCTTGCCCCGGCCGCCGCGTCCTCCTGGGAGTCCTCGCCTGCTTGGGGCTCGGATTGGTTGGACCTGGACCGACCCGCTTGCGGCCCTTCCTGGGCCTCGTCGCCCTCTTGCCCATCGCCCTGCCCGGATTCGCCTTTTTGTGGCTCGCCCGGCTGTTCGCTGGACGCTTGCCGCGGTGGCGTGCCGGCCGGGTCCGGGTCCTGGGAACCTGACTGTCCTTGCTGGGAATCCTGGCCTTGGCCGCCGGTGTCCTGGGATTCGGATTGGCCGGCCTGCCGCCCCTGCTGGTCCCGAGCGTCCTCCTCGCCCGTCTGGCCCTGCTGATCCTGGCTGTCGGCATCCTCTTGCCCATCCTGGGATGACTCGCCTGTCTGGGACGCGGACGAGGCTGTCTGGGACGGTGGTTGTTGTTGGTCCAACAGCCGCTGCAGCAGATCCCGATTGTGCTGGGCATCTGCATGGCCTGGGGCCTCTCCCAGGGTCCGGTCGTATTCCTCGATGGCCTCTGGCAGTTTACCCGCGCGGGCCAGGGCATTGCCCCGGTTGTAGGCGGCCTCGGCACCCGCCTGGTCTTGCAGGGTCTCCAGGGCCTGATCGTAATCCCCGGACTGGTACTGGGCGGCGGCGCGCCAGTCCGGACGGTTGAAGCGGGCGGCGGCCTGGCGGGGATCGCCGGCGGCCAGGGCCTGGGCGCCCTGCTGGTCGGCGCGCCACCAGAAATCCTCCCAGCTCAGGGCCTCCGCGGTGGGTGGCGGCAGGAACAGGACCAGCAGGATCAGGGGGCTCAGCCAGCCACGGCGGAAGGCCAGTGCCGCCAGGGGCAGCAGGCCCAGGAGGAGCCAGGGGCCTTCCTCGCGCCATTGATCGGCCTGGGCGTCCATCTCCTCTACCTCGCGCCCGCCAGCATTGCGCCCTGCCTCGGGCAGCAGGGCGCGGGTGTCGCTGTCGTCGGCGGCGAGGGGGACATAACGCCCACCGCCGGCGTCGGCGATGTCTTGCAAGAGGTCCGGCCGCAGGCGCGTCAGCCGGATGGCGCCCTGAGCGTCGGTCTGAAAACCCCCATCCGCCAGGGGCACGGGGGCGCCTTTCGCGGTGCCCAGCCCCAGGACCGAGGTGCGATAGCCCTGGTCGTGCAGTCTGGCCACCAGGGACCGGACCGCCTCCAGGCGCTCGGCGTCGGCCGTTACCAGGATGATGTCTCCCTCTGGGCTGCCGGAGCGCTTCAACATGTTGCCGGCCTCTTCCAGGGCCAGGTCGGTGCGCTTGGGTCCTTGTACCGGCAAGAGGGCTGTCTCCAGGTCCGGTACCTGGGCGGCGATGGTGGCGGCATCGCTGGTCAGGGGGGCGACGACGAAAGGTTCGGCGCCATAGGCCAGCAGGGCCGTCTGGCCCTCGGCGGCCGCGGCGAGCAGGTCCAGAACCTCGAAGCGGGCGCGTGCCAGGCGCGAAGGGGCCAGGTCCTGGGCGTCCATGTCGGGGGAGAGGTCGAGGACGATGACGCGCTGGGCCTGGGCTTGATAAAGGGGTTGCGGCAGGCGCTCCCAGACCGGGCCCGCCAGGGCCGTCACCCCTAGCAGCCAACCCAGGGCCAGCAAGACCCGGGGCAGGCGGCGGACCCTGGCGTCCTCATCCACCAGCAGGTGACGCAGGAGGTGGGCATCCACCAGACCGCGCCAGGCCTCGGCCCCAGTATTGGCCCGTCCCAGCCGCCACAGCAGCCAGGGCAGGGGCAGCAGGGCCAGAAACCAGAGGGGGCGCAGGAAGTGGATATCGAGTGGCATATCAGGCGACCCTCCCACGCCCAAGGCCCAGGAGGCCGACCACCAGGGCCAGCATCAGGGCCGCGCCGGCGGGCCAGACATAAAGGGACTGGAGGGGGCGAAAGGTGCGGGTATCACGCTCGCTCGGCTCCAGGCGGTCCAGTTCTTCGTAGATGGCTTCCAGTCGGGCCGTATCCATGGCTTGAAAGTAGCGTCCGCCAGTGGCCTGGGCAATGGCCTCCAGGGTTGCCGGATCCAAGTCGCTGGCCTGACGGCGCAGCATGCCGAAGGGGGTCTGGACCCCCAGGGCGCCGCCGCCGATGCCGATGGTATAGACCCGCACGCCGGCCTGGGCGGCGAGTTTGGCCGCCTCCTGGGGGGCCAGGGTGCCGGCGGTCTGGGTGCCGTCGGTCAGCAGGATCAGTACCCGGTTGTCGTCCTCGCGATCGCGCAGGCGCTTCACCGCCAGGGCGATGGCGTCGCCGATGGCCGTCTCCCGCCCGGCCAGGCCGATGACCGACTCGTCGAGCATGGTCTGGACGGTGGCGCGATCCTGGGTCAGGGGCGTCTGAAGATAGGCGCGGCTGCCGAAAAGGATGAGACCCAGACGATCGCCCTGGCGCCGCTCAATGAAGCGCCCGGCGACGGACTTGACCACATCCAACCGGTTCGCCGGCCGGCCGTCGAGCAGGTAGTCTTGGTTCTCCATGGAGCCGGAGACATCCACCGCCAGCATGAGGTCGCGCCCGGCGACGGGCAGCCTGACCGGATCGCCCAGCCACTCGGGGCGCGCGGTGGCCAGCACCAGCAGGGCCCAGGCGAGCCAGGCCAGGGTCAGGCCGAGCCGATGGCGGCGGGGCGAGCCGGCCAGCTCCAGGGCGCCAATGGCCTGGAGCCGGGGCAGGCGCAAGGCCGACCCCGCCGCCGGTTGCGCCGGGGGCAGGAAGCGGGCCAGCAAGGGCAGGGGCAAGGCCGCCAGGGCCCAGGGCCAGGCCAGAATCATCATGGCTGCCCACCTCCCGCCCGCCGATTGCGCCGGATCCAGTCCTGAATCAGGGCCGCCAGCTCCTCGACAGACTGATCCAGGACGGGTGCCT
>JBFZDM010000189.1:0-7098 GCA_041307365.1 Chromatiaceae bacterium
CCGAGGGCCTGGTCCTGCCCCGCCGGGTGAAGAACTACGACAAAGTCCTCACCCGCATCGGGCGGCTGCGCCAGCGCTACTCACGGGTGGCCCGCTACTACGACATCCGCCTCGAACAGGACGCGGCCAGCGGCAACGCCAAGACCCTGGTGTGGACGCGCATCACCCCGACCGAAGACACCCTGCCCGGGGTCTACTGCCTGCGTACCAACCAGGCCGACTGGGATGAGCGCATACTGTGGAATACCTACACTATGTTGACGGATCTGGAGGCCTTGATCGTAATCGTCCGCCGGCTCTGGCTGAGCAAGGGGAACGCCTGGGAGAAACCGCGCGCCGGGCGAAACCCGTTACAATTCTCCCATTCCCTGCCTTCACCGGCCTTCTTTCGGAGGACAGCGCCCCATGAAACCGCTCCATGCCCCTTTCTGGGAGACCATCCCCCTCGCCGCCATGAGCGTCGAGCAATGGGAAGCCCTCTGTGACCTATGTGGCAAGTGCTGCCTGGAGAAGCTGGAGGAAGAGGAGAGCGGGCGTATCTTTTACACCAACGTGGCCTGCAAGCTGCTGGACCCGGCGAGCGGTCGCTGCGGCAACTATGGCCAGCGTTCCCGCCTGGTGCATGACTGCATCGAACTGTCCCCGGCCAACGTCGCCAATCCCCAATGGCTCCCCACCACCTGTGCCTACCGCCGTCTGCGCGAAGGTCGGCCCCTGCCCGCCTGGCATCCCCTCCTGAGTGGAGACCCCGCCTCGGTGCATCGCGCCGGCCAATCCATCGCCGGCCGCGTCATCCCGCCGGCCGAGGCCGGGGACCTCTTGCACCACCTCATCGACTGGATCGAATAAGGCCCTTGCCCGCGGCCAGCGCGCCGGGATGCCGCGAGGGCGAGTTTGGGTAAGCTGGGGTGAGGGCACGCCCTGCTGCTTCAGGCTTTTCTCATCCGTCCCGCGAAATCTCATGACCTGGCTCAATAAGTAGCCTTCTTTGGCGCCCCGGCCCCGCCTAGTGGGATACCATAAGCGCCGGCTAATAGACTCTGCGAGATATCCCGATGGACGACACCCTGAAACGGCTGCTCGAAGCGGAGATGCGCGCCGAACGCCTGGCGCAGGAGGCGGAGGAGGAGGCGGCGCGGCTCGTCCAGGCGGCTGTCGCGGAGGCCAAGGCCCAGGAGGAGCGTTTCCGGGCCCGCATCCCGGATCTGCACCGTGGCTTTATCCAGAAGTCCGCGGAACGCGCCGAGCAGACCATCGCCGAACTCAAGCGCCGCTATGACGAGCGTCATATCCAGCTCCGCAACCTGGCGGAAGAGCGGGAGGACGAGGCCCTGGCGGCGGCCTTCGACATCCTGCTGGCGGCGGAGTGAAACGGGATTGAAGCCGGCAAGCCTTGAATCGATGATGATGCCGTCATGAAGCACGCAACGGACCAGGCCTATCTGAACACCCGGATCTCGGCCATGGCGACCCGGCTGTTCGCGCCCGGTGCCCTCGCCGATCTGGCGCAACGCCGCCTGGACGAGCTGGCCGAGGAATTCGGCCTGACGGCGGCCCTCGATGGCCAGCTCCCGGTCAAGACCCGCAGCCGGGCGGTTGAGCAGGCCTTGATCGGGACCTTGCTGACCGAGTTGCGCATCCTGATCCGGCCCATGGCCGCGACCGAGCGGACCCTGATCCTTCTCTGGGGGCGCCAATACGCCCTGGCCAATCTCAAGACCCTGATCCGGGGTAAGCTCCACAACCTGGACCGCCGGGAGATCGCCGGCAATCTCTACGAACTCCCGCCCAACCTGCGCCTGCCATTTCAGGATCACCTCTTCCAGGCCGAGAACGTGCTCGAACTGCTGCGCCAGCTCGAGGGTGGCCCCTACAGCCTCATCGCCCGCCAGGCACGGGAGGTCTATGAGCGCAAGCACGAGCCCTTCGCCCTGGAGGCGGCCATCGACCAGCGTTATCTGAGCGGCCTGGTGCGCGAGACCGCGCCCTTCGAGGACAATAGCCCTCGCCCCTTGCGCCGCCTGATCGGGGCCGTCCTCGACCGGATCGATATCCTCTGGCTGCTGCGCTTCCGCTTCTCCTACCAACTGTCGCCCAGCGAGACCTTTTTCCAATTGGTCCCCTCCCCAGGGCGGATACACCGCGACCACCTGCTGGCCCTGGTCAACCTGGAGCATTTCGACCAGGTACTGGCGGCCCTGCCGCCGCCCCTCGACGCATGGCTCGCCGGCAGCCCCGATCTGGTGGATGTCCAGCGGCGCCTGAACGCCCATGTCCGCGAGGAAGCCCGGCAGGTCCTGAGTCGGGGCCATTCCGGCGTGGCCCGCGCCCTGGCCTATTTGATCCTGCGGGAACAGGACCTGCTGGCCCTCTTTTCCCTTGTCCAGGGGCGGCTCCTGGAGCTGCCGGCGGATCTGGTGCGGATCGCCATCGAGGTGGCAATGCCACGTTGTCCCCTGGGTCCGCGGCTAGCGGCCTGACGATGGAGCACCCAGCGATGACAAGTGCCGGGCGCCAGACCCAGGTCACGCGCCTGATCAAGCCCCGGAGCAAACCCCGGAGCAAACCCCAAGGGTAAACCCAGATGTTGCGCCCGACCCCGATGAAGCACGTCCGCCTGCTGGTTCTCGACGAGGACCTGCCCCGGGCGTCCCTGACTCTGGCGGAGCAGGCGAGTTTTCACGCCGACGAGCGCCCACTCGAGGGTGACGACCTTGCCGGCCTGCCCGGTATCGCCTACCGCGACGTCTGGCGGCAGGCCAGCTCGCGCCTGGACAAGATCACCAAGCTGATCCCGCTCCCAGCGGAGGGCATGCCGAGGAACCCGCGCGTCATCCCCGAGGGGGACCTGACAGAGACCAATACCTGGCTAGGCGGCATCTGGGAAGTCTGTTCCCATTACGAGGAGGAGTTCCGAGCCATCGACGACGAGGAACGGCTGATCCGGGAGCAGCAGTCGGCCCTGGCCAACTTTGAGGAACTGAATATCGACCTGGGGATGCTGCGCAGCAAGACTCGCTTCCTCGATTTCTATATCGGCGTGGTGCCCTACGCCAACGTGCGCCAGCTCGAAGGGTCCGTGGGCCTGGCGGATCACCTGCTCTTCCAGTACATGGTCACCGGCGAAGACGCCCATGTGGTCATTGTCGGCCCCACCGGAGAAAAAGAGGCTCAGCTCGAATCCGTGCTGCGCAGCGCCGGCTTCCGCCCCCTGCCCATTCCGCCGGAACTGAATCACGAGCCCCAGGTGATGCGCGCCGAGTTGACCCGCCGCCGCGAAGCCGCGTCCAGTCAACGCGAGACCCTGCGCCAGCGGCTGCATGACTGGTCCGCTGGCGGCATGGAACGTCTCATCGAGAGCCGCGAGTTGCTGCGATTGGCGGAGCCCTTCGTCCAGCTCAACGCGGCTATCCGTGGCCGGGGTTCCCTGGCTCGTCTCGCTGGCTGGGTCCCGGCGGCGGCGGTGGACGAACTGGAGCAGCGGCTGCGCGAGACCCTGACCCTGCCCTTCACCCTCACCCACCGCGACCCGCTACCGGAGGAGCGCCACCTGGTGCCGACGGTGCCGACGCGTAACCGCCTCCTGGCGCCCTTCGCCCTGCTGGTGCACCAATATGGCATCCCGCGTTACGGCGAGATCGATCCCACCCCCCTGTTCGCGGCCACCTTCCTGCTCATGTTCGGCACCATGTTCGGCGATGTGGGCCAGGGTGCCGTCATCGCCGGGCTGGCCTGGTATTTCCGCTCCAAACTTGGGCGCTTCTATCTCTTTGGGCTGATGGCAGGCATTTCCTCCATCATCTTCGGCTTTCTGTTCGGCAGTGTCTTCGGCTTCGAGCACTGGTTGCCGGCCCTCTGGATGTCGCCCCTCCATGACCCCCTGCTGATGCTCGGCCTAGCCCTGGGCTGGGGTGTCTTCTTCATCGCCATGGCTTGCGTCCTGGCCATCTACAACCGGCTGGTGGTGGGCAACTGGCCGGCGGCCCTCTTCGGCCACCATGGCCTGGTCAATCTGATCTTCTACCTGGCCCTGGCCTGGGGTGAGCTTGGCCTCGCCCAAGGCCAGGACTTCGGTCAGGGCGCAGCCCTGCTGATCGTCCTCTCCCTCGGCGCCCTGGCCTGGCACGGCTGGGGGCACCTTGAGGCCCCGGTCGCGGAGAAGGTGCTGGTGGTCTTCATCGAAACCCTGGAGACTATCGTCGGCTACGTCTCCAACACCTTGTCCTTCCTGCGCGTGGCGGCCTTCAGCCTCAACCATGCGGCACTGGCCCTGGCCATCTTCACCCTCGCCGGCATGATGGGGCCTTTCGGCCAGGGGGTGACCCTGGTGCTGGGCAATGTCTTCATGATCGTCCTCGAAGGGGGCATAGTCCTGATCCAGGTGCTGCGCCTGGAGTTCTACGAGGGCTTCGCGCGCTATTTCTCTGGCGATGGCCATGTCTTCACCCCGCTGCGACTTGGTCCAACCGCCGAGCAGGAGCCAAGGTCTTGAAACCCGCCAGGCCAGCCAGCGTCAACCCTGGCGGCGCCAGGTCCCGGCGCCAGATCCGGGAGTGGTCTGGCGAGATTCATCTATCTCCATCTGGCATGGCGCGACCCGCCCCTTGCCTTGCGTGTCCCAGCTTCTCGATTCATTTTTGCCTTCACCCGCTCTAGCAACAGAGGAGTTCATCATGTATTGGCTCGTCGGCCTCATGTCCTTCGCCATTCTCGGCCTCATCCTCGGCGGCCTGGTCCTGGAGTTTCGCCCCGCCCTCGCTGGCCGCATGCGGCCCTGGTACAGGCCCGCCATGGGCACTCAACTCCTGATCTTCGTAGTTGCTCAACTCGGGTTGCTGATACTGGGCATAAACGACGCCTTCGCCGAGACGGGAGAGGTCCTGGCGGGCGTAAACGAGATCTCAACGGGCATGGGCCTGGCCATCATCGGCGCCGGCATCCCGACCGCCCTCTCGACCATTGGCGCGGGCATCGCGGTAGGGCCCATCGGCGCCGCCTCCCTCGCGGCCATCACCGAGAAGCCCGAAAACCTGGGACGTACCCTGATCTACCTGGGTCTGGCGGAAGGTATCGCCATCTACGGCCTGGTGGTCAGCATATTGCTCCTGAACAAGATCTGAGATCGGAGACAGGCCAGTGGCCAACGAGACGGACGCAGGACCCCGCACCCGCATGCTTTTCCTGGGCGATGAAAGCCTGGCGGACGGCTTCCGCATGATCGGCTTCGAGATCCACCCGGACCCGGACCCGGCCATGGTGGATCAGCTCTTCCAGGAGTTGCTCCGCGGCGGGGACAAGGTCTTTGCCATCGTGGATGAGACGCTCATACGGGCCAGGATTCCGGGCCTGGAGCAGGTACGCGCGGAGGGCGGACGCATTGTCGTCGCCGCCGTGCCACGCCTCAGGGAGCCGCCCCGCCTGGCCCGCGACGTGGCCGATCGGCTCGACGCCATGTTCGGCAAGGAAGCGGAATCGGCATGAAGGGATCATGCGAAGCCGGCGAACCAGAGTCTGGCCGTCCTGGCCGGGATCGCCGCTGGCAACTCCGCCAGCAGCGAGCCATCAGGGACTTAGGCAAGACCTGTACCGGCCACGCTTTCCAAGATCGGAACCCATAGCCATAGCCAAGCTTGGACGGAATTTATCGTGAACCAGGTAGAAGAACTCGAACGGGCCCTCCTCGCCCGCGCCGAACGGCTCGCCAGTACCTACCGGGAAATGACCCAGCGCAGCCGCGATTCCATCCTGCGCGAACAGGCGGAGCGCCTGCGCCTGCGTGAACAGCGCGAGGAGTCCATCGCCCGCGCCCTGGGCGAGCGCGCCTTCCGGCAGCAGGTCCAGGCCAGCGAACTCAAGATGCAAAGCCAGCTCGACCGGGTGCGGTGGAACCTGGTGAGCGACGTGGAGGAGCGCCTCCGCGAGCGGCTGCAAGCCCACATGGCCGACGAGGATGCCTACACCCGCACCCTGGAGCGTTACCTGGCCCAGGCCGCGGCCGCGATCGAGGCCGACGACCTCATAGTCGAGGTCAACGCCCACGACCACCAGCTCCTGGCGCCCCAATGGGAGACCATCGCCAACCGCGCCGCGAACGGCAAGCGCTTGCGCCTGGCGGAAAGACCCATCACCTGTCTGGGTGGCGCGCGGGTGGCCAGCGCCGATAACCGCATCCGGGTCGATAACACCTTCGAGGGCCGGCTGGAACGGCTGCGCGCCAGGATCCAGCAGGTCATCCTGGAACGGCTGCTGCCCGGCGGCCTGGACACCGGCAACCTCTTCGGCGGCTGACATCATGAGCGAACACACCCGCACCGGCCACATTCGTGACATCAATGGCCCCATCGTCACCATACTGCTGCCAGGCCTCCGCAACGGCGAACAGGTCCGCATCGGTGAACTAGGCCTCTTCGGCGAGGTCATCTCCCTGCGCGGCCAGGAGGCCATTGTCCAGACCTACGAATCCACCGATGGCGTGCGCCCCGGCGAGCCGGCCACGGGTCTCGGCTGGCCCCTGTCGGTGGAGCTAGGCCCTGGCCTCCTCGGCGGTATCTTCGACGGCGTGCAGCGCCCCCTCGAAAAGATCGCTCTCCTGTCCGGCGACTACATCAAACGGGGGCTGGACGTGCCGGCCCTGGACCGGAGTCGCCTGTGGGAATTCGAGCCCAATCCGGACCTGGAGCCTGGCGCCCGGATCGGACCTGGCGCCGTGTTAGGGACGGTCCAGGAGACCCAGACCATCCTGCATCGCATCCTGGTACCGCCGGGTTTGAGCGGCGAATTGGAGGAGATAGCCCCCGCCGGGGATTATGACCTGGAGGCAACCATCGGACGCCTGCGCGATGCCCAGGGCCATAGCCATCGCCTCAAGCTCTTCCACCGCTGGCCGGTGCGCAAGCCCCGCCCCTATCTGAGGCGCGACGACGGCGTGGCCCCCCTCATCACGGGCCAGCGGGTCATCGACACCTTCTTCCCCCAGCTCAAGGGCGGCAAGGGGGCGGTGCCCGGGCCCTTCGGCGCCGGCAAGACGGTGGTGCAGCAGCAGGTGGCGCGATGGTCCAACGCTGACATCGTCATTTATGTGGGCTGCGGCGAGCGCGG
>JBFZDM010000195.1:0-3161 GCA_041307365.1 Chromatiaceae bacterium
CTGGCCGGGACGACCCGGGAGTCCCGTGGGTTAAACCAACACACCAAGACCTTTACCGTTAGGAGAATCTCAATCATGCGCGACACTCCCATGCTGGCCGGAGTCCTGACCCTTGCCACCGGTCTGGCCCAGGCCGCCACACCAGCGGACGTCTGCGCCAACCTGACCGCGGCCCGCACGGCACTGGTCACCCTGCTCGATGAGTCCGATGCCACCAAGCAGAACGGCTACGTGGATCAGATCAAGACCGCGAGCGACGCCCTGGATGCAAACCTGGCCGCCATGGCCGGTGGCCCCGACGCCACCAAGGCGGACGCCTTCAAACCGACCTGGGAGGCCTTCAAGGCAACCCGTGAAGGGGAAATAGTCCCCGCCATCAAGGCCGGCGACACCGCGAAGGCCAAGGGGCTCGCCACTGGTGTCCAGGCCGGGCGGATGAAGGAGATGAAGACGGTCATGGGCTGCAACTGATCTCCGCTCGCCGCGGGGCCGCGTCTCTAAGCATGGGTCCGGCCCGCCACCCAGCGGGCGGGGCCCCTTCAATCTGGAACTTGTAGATGCCTGTTGTCACCGCCCTCGGCGCATCCCTTCCCGGCCAGTCCACGCCGGACCCTGGGATCCACTACCAGCCCCAGGGCCGGGAAGTGGCCCTCTTCGAACACGCCTACCACAATCGCCTGCCGGTGATGATCAAGGGCCCCACCGGCTGCGGCAAGACCCGGCTGGTGCGTTACATGGCCGAACGCCTGGGCCGGCCCCTCTACACCGTGGCCTGCCATGACGACCTGACCGCGGCGGACCTGGTGGGGCGTCACCTGATAGGCGACTCCGGCACCTTTTGGTCCGATGGCCCCCTGACCCGGGCCGTGCGGGAAGGGGCCATCTGCTACTTGGATGAGGTGGTGGAGGCGCGCAAGGACACCACCGTAGTCCTGCACCCCCTGACCGACGACCGCCGCATCCTCATCCTGGAGCGCACGGGCGAGACCCTGGAGGCCCCCCCGGGGTTCATGCTGGTGGTCTCCTACAACCCCGGCTATCAGAATCTGCTCAAGGGCATGAAACCCAGCACCCGGCAACGTTTCGTCGCCCTGAGCCTGGGCTTTCCCCATCCCGAGCTGGAGATCGCCATTCTGATGCGTGAGACGGCCATCGAGGCCGAACTGGCGCGGCGACTGGTGGTCCTGGCCTGTGCCCTGCGCACCCTCAAGGATCACGACCTGGACGAAGGTGCCTCAACACGCCTCCTGGTCTATGCCGCCACCCTGATCCGCAGTGGCATGCCGCTCCTGGATGCCTGCCACGCCGCCTTGGTGGAACCCCTCACCGACGATGCCGAGACCATCACCGCCCTGCGAGAGGTCATCCATGCCAGCCTGGGGTGAACGATACCTAGCGGAACTCAATTCCCCGGGTCGGGTGGCGTCTGGCGGGGGGCGCCGTGAATCCCTCCCTGGAGGCTTGACGACCGCATCCCTGCGGTCGACACCCCCGCCAGATGCCACCCGACCCTCCCCCTATTCGCCCGGGCTCGACCGCAGAGGAAAATGCTTCGGCACTATTCCTGGGTGGTGGTCAGATTTTCGGCCCCATGGGAGGACCCGGGGAACCCTGAGATTGACTTGAGGTAGGTGATAGGTAATGGAAGAACAGGTCGGCGCCCTCTGGCATCGCCTCATCACCCGGGCCAGCGAGCGGCGTTATCCGCAGGCGGCGGTACGACTGGAGGACATGGCCGTCACCCTGGGCATCGTCTTCCGCGCCCTGGGTGGTGATGCCGGGCTGGAGGTCAAGGCCGGGGACGATTACGCCCACGGTGCCCGGCGCGGCCTGCTGGCGCGTATCGCCGGAGTCGGCAACCGCATGGCCCTGGCCTGGCGGGACGACCGCGCCTTGCTGCTGCCTCCGGTCATCGACCGTTTCCCGGACCCGGCCATCAACCGCGACCTCTACCTCTGGCTAGCCGCCCTGGCCACCGGCGCGGCCCAGGCGGATGACGATTGGTTGAACGGCAACCAGCGCCTGACCCGCTCGGCCCTGGCGCGCTTTCCCGGTCTGGAATCGCGCTACCGGCGCCTGGTCCAGGCCCATCTCGCCGAGCGCCCCGACCCTGATCGTCTGCCCGCAGCGGAGGCGGAAGCCGAACGGGCCATCCGCCAGGCCCTGACGGACCCCGGCAGCGTCAGCAGCCTGATTCAAGGTTCGGGCCTTGGCTACCGACCGCCCCTCCCCGTTCCCCTCTGGCTCCACCCGGACCCGCCCCTGCCCTTAGGTGCCGCCGGCGCCCCCCCGGATACCGAAGATCAGGAGCGCACCCCGGAGGATGCCAGCGCTGACCTGGGCCGGCGCCGCCGCCAGGGCGAGCGCGCCGAGATGCCCCACAAGGACGCCGGCTTCATCGGTATCCGCATGGAGAATATCCTCACCTGGGGCGAATACGTCCGGGTGGACCGCGCCACCGACGATGAGGATGACCTCGACCGCGCCAAGGCCGCCGCCGAGGACATGGACCGGATCGCCGTGGCCCGGGACCGCAAGGCCAGCGGGGCGCGCCTGCGCTTCGATCTTGACCTCCCCGCCGCCAGCGAGGATGACCTGGTGCTCGCCGATGGCGAACGCCTGCCCGAATGGGACTGGAAGCAGCGGCGCCTGCTGCCGGACCACTGCCGTATCCAGGAGATGCTGGCCGCCGAGGCCCCGCCCTGCCCGCTGCCCGAGCATCTGCGCCGCACCGCCCGCCGCCTGCGCGATCAATTCCAGGCCCTGGCCCCGGCCCGCACCTGGCTGCGCGGGCTCCCGGATGGCCAGGCCATCGACCTGGATGCCTACCTGCGCTTCGCCACCGATCGTCGCGCCGGGGCCCATGGCGACCCCAACCGGCTTTACGCCGACATGCGCAGCGGCGCCCGCGATCTGGCCTGCCTGCTGCTGGCGGACCTGTCCCTCTCCACCGATACCTGGATCGATGACCGGGGCCGGGTCATCGACGCCATCCGCGACAGCCTCTTTCTGTTTGGCGAAAGCCTGGCCGCCACCGGCGACCGCTTCGCCATGCTCGGCTTCAGCTCCCGCCGCCGCGACCCGGTGCGGGTCCACCAGATCAAGACCTTCGCCGAGCCCTATGGCGCCGTGATCCGGGGCCGCATCCAGGCCATCAAGCC
>JBFZDM010000223.1:0-11225 GCA_041307365.1 Chromatiaceae bacterium
GAAAGCGGCGTCACCATCATGCGCATGGAGGCCGGGCTCGACACCGGGCCCATGTACCTGCTCCGGCGCCTGATCCTCGACCCGCGGGAGACCGGCGGCAGCCTGCACGACAAGCTCTCCCTCCTGGGCGCCGCGACCCTGGTGGAGGCCCTGCCCGGTATCGCCGACGCCAGCCTGGCGCCCCAGGTACAGAACGAAGCGGGCGCCACCTATGCCCGCAAGCTCGCCAAGGACGAGGCGGAGGTGGACTGGGCGCGGCCGGCGGTGGAGATCGACCGCCTCATTCGCGCCTTCGACCCCTGGCCCGTGGCTCAGACCCACCTGGGCGGGGCCAGCCTGCGCCTCTGGGGTAGCGAGTTGGCGGAAGGAGATGCCAGGGGGGGCCTACCCGGCCAGGTGGTAGCCGCCACCCGAAGCGGCATCGATGTTGCCACGGGGCAGGGCCTGCTACGCCTCACCCGCCTGCAACCGCCGGGAAAGCGACCTATGCCGGCCGCCGAATTCCTCAAGGCCCGCCACCTGGATGGGCAACGGCTTGGCTGATCTCAACCAGAGTCCCTGGCCCAGTCGCCACCCTAAGGCGATGGCGGCCGCCGCCAAGTCCAGCGCCGAGGCTTCCGCCGGCGCCCGGGCCCGGGCGGCGGCGGCGCGTGCCGTCCAGGCCGTCATCGACCGGGGCCGTTCCCTCACCGAGGCCCTGGAGCATGTTGAGGGACTGGATCACGAGCGCGACCGGCCCCTGGTCCAGGAACTGAGTTTTGGCACCCTGCGCCTGCTGCCGCGGCTGCGGGCCCTGGCGTCCCAACTGCTCAACAAGCCCCTCAAGCAGGAGGATGGCGATCTCGAGGCCCTGATCCTGATCGGCCTCTACCAGCTTCTCGCCACCCGCATCCCACCCCACGCGGCCGTGGCCTCCAGCGTGGCGGCGGCCCGCGTTCTGGGCAAGGACTGGGCGGCGAATCTGGTCAATGCCCTGCTGCGCCGCTTTCAGCGCGAGCGCGAGGCCCTGCTGGCCCGGGCGGACCACAACGAGGAGACCAGTTGGCTTTTTCCCCAGTGGCTTCTGGATCGGTTCAAGGCCGATTGGCCGGCCCACTGGCGCGAGATCGCCCAGGCCAGCAATACCCAGGCGCCCATGTTTCTGCGCGTCAATCGTCTCGCCATGGGCCGCGACGAATACGCCGCACGGCTCGCCGATATCCAGATCGCGGCGCGACCCACCATCGATACACCGGCCGGGCTGGTGCTGGATCAGCCCCTGCCCATGGCGCGCCTGCCCGGTTTCGCCGAGGGCCTGGTATCGGTCCAGGATGCCAGCGCCCAACTGGCGGCACCCCTTCTGGGGGCCAGGTCCGGGGAACGGGTACTCGATGTCTGCGCGGCGCCGGGGGGCAAGACGGCCCACCTCCTCGAACTGGCGGACAACCGCCTGGACCTCACCGCCCTCGACATCGACCCCCAGCGCCTTGAACAGGTTCGTCACACCCTGAACCGCCTGTCCCTGACCGCCCGGCTCATGGCGGGGGACGCCGCCGCCCCCGCCGGGGAGTGGGCCCAGGGGACCTATGACCGCATCCTCCTCGACGTCCCCTGCTCCGCCACCGGTGTCATCCGCCGCCATCCGGACATCAAGTGGCTCAGGCGGCGGGACGACATACCCGCCCTGAGCGCCCGCCAAGGGCGGATGCTGGATGCCATCTGGCCCCTCCTGACCCCCGGCGGCACCTTGCTCTATGTCACCTGCTCCCTGCTGCTGGAGGAGAACGAGCGCCAAATTCGAGCCTTCCTCTCCCGGTGGCCTGATGCACGGGAGGCCCCCCTGGCGGTGACCTGGGGCCTCAAGGTATCCGCCGGCCGTCAGATCCTGCCCACGCCGGATGGTGGCGACGGTTTCTATTTTGCCCTGTTGCTCAAGGTATCCCCCTGATGGCCCCGGTCCCCTCTCCACGACGAAGTCTGAAGGCGAATTTCCTCTGGCTGGCCCTGCTTCTCCTGCTGCCCGGCCTGGCGCTGGCCAGGCCTGCCTTCCAGGTCGAGGCCGTGGAGACGCGTCTGCATGGCGAAGAATTGGTGATGGATGCCCTTATCGACCCGGCCCTCAGCCCCGTCGCCCTGGAGGCCCTGGATAATGGCGTGCCTCTCACCCTGGAGGTCCACTACCAGGTGCGTGAGGCCAGCGCCTGGGTCTGGGAGGAGAGCCTGGTGGATCGCCGGCTCCGTTTCGAGATCCGCTACCAACCCCTGGCGGGTCGCTATCTGGTGGGGCCAGTGCCGGGGGGTGGCCGGAGCTATGTCACCCGTGACGCCGCCATCGCCGCCCTGGGGGATCTGCGCGACCTGCCCCTCCTCGGCCGGGACGAACTCCTGGCGGGCAAGGACTACGAGATTCACCTGCGAGTAGCCCTGGACATCGAGGAATTACCCCTACCCCTCAAGCCCATGGCCTATCTCCTCCCCTCCTGGAAGCTCTCGACCGGCTGGACTACATGGCCGCTGCGACCCTGAGCCGCTGGCGCAAGCCGGGGCTGATCCCGGCCGCCATCCTGCTCCTCGTCCTCCTGGTCGCCCTCGACCTCATGAGCGGCGCCGTCCAGAATTCCCAGGCCCTCAGCCGGGCCTTCGTCCCCCTCCTCTTCATCGTCCTGGCCGGTCTCCTTGCCCTGGCGACCATGGTGGTGATCAACCTGGTCAAGCTGGTTGGCAGCTACCGCCGCCAGGCCGCCGGCTCGCGTCTCACTGGCCGCCTCGTCCTCCTCTTTGCCCTCATTTCCCTGTTGCCCGTCGGTGTCGTTTATTACTACTCCCTCGGCTTCCTGCTGCGTGGCATCGATTCCTGGTTCGACGTGGAGATCGACCGCGCCATGGAGGATGCCCTCACCCTCAACCAGGCCTCGCTGGACCTCAACCAGCGAGTCCTGATGCGTTACACGGAACAGCTCATGGATGGGATCGAGGACAGCTCTACCACCGCCCTGGCCTTAAGCCTGGGCCAGCTCCGCCAGCGCGCCGGCGCCCTGGAGATCGCGGTCTTCGGCGCCAACGGCCAGGTGCGGGGCAATGCCAGCGAGGATCCGACCCAGCTGGTGCCCAACCTGCCGGAGCGCGAACTGCTGCGGCGGGCCAGCCTTGGTATCAATCAGGTGGCCCTGGAGACGACCCCCAACCATGAACTGGTGGTCCGTGTCCTGGCCGCGGATCCCAGTGGGCGCGACCTGGTCATGCAGGCCATCTTCCCGACCTCGGATCACATCGGCGAACTGGCGGCCAAGCTCGAGACGGCCTATAACCGTTACAAGGAACTGGCCTATCTGCGCCAGTCCCTCAAATGGAGTTTTTCCCTCACCCTGTCCCTGGTGCTGCTCTTTGGTCTGCTGACGGCCCTCGTCGCCGCCTTTCATGTGGCGCGGCGGCTCGTGGCGCCGGTGGCGGCCATCGCCCGCGGAACCCGGGCCGTGGCGGAGGGCGACTACGAGCAGCAATTGCCCCTGCCCTCCCACGAGGATGAGCTCAGCTTTCTGGTCGCCTCCTTCAATTCCATGACCCGCCGGGTGGCCAGGGCCCGGGACGCGGCAGCCCGCAGCCAGCAGGCGGTCGAGGACGAACGCGCCTACCTGGAGACAGTGCTGGGCCGCCTTTCTTCCGGCGTCATTGTCCTCGACGACGCCCACCGGCTGCGCACCGTCAATCCGGCGGCCCGCCAGATCCTGGCCGTGGGGGAGGCGAACCTGTCCAATGGGGATCTGAACGATCTGGCCTCGGTAAGGCCTGGTCTCCTGGCCTGGGTGGAGGCCATAGGTCCCCATCTCGCGGGCCTGGTGGAATGGCGTGAGGAGGTCACCCTTTTCAGCGCCGAGGGCCGGCAGGTCTTGCTCTGCGGCGGCAGCCCTCTCATCCATAAGGCCGGCGAGGCCCATGGCCATGTGGTGGTCTTCGACGATATCACCCGCCTTATCATGGCCCAACGGGACGCCGCCTGGGGCGAGGTGGCCCGCCGCCTGGCCCATGAGATCAAAAATCCCCTGACCCCCATCCAGCTCTCGGCGGAGCGTCTGCGCCACAAGCTCCTGGCCAAGCTGCCGGAAGCGGACGCCCGGGTGGTGGACCGCGCCACCCACACCATCGTCCAGCAAGTCGAGGCCATGAAGACCATGGTCAACGACTTCTCCAACTATGCCCGCACGCCCAGGATGGAGCCGGCCCCCCTGCGCCTGGACAAGCTGGTGGCCGAGGTAATGGAACTCTATCGGGCCGTGCCCGCCATCAAGACGGACCTCCAGGCCGGGGAGGCCCTCATCAAGGGCGACCCCCTGCGCCTGCGCCAGGTCGTCCACAACCTGGTCAAGAACGCCCTGGAGGCGGTGGAGGAGAGGCCTGGGGGACACATCCGGGTGAGTACCCTCCGCCTGCACGAAAAGGATCGGCCCTTCCTGGAGCTGGCGGTGGAGGACAATGGGGGTGGCTTCGACGAGACCCTCATTGGCCGTCTCTTCGAGCCCTATGTCACCACCAAGGCCAAGGGCACTGGCCTGGGCCTGGCCATCGTCAAGAAGATTATCGAGGAACACGGCGGTATCATTTGGGCCGAAAACGCCAATGGCGGTGCCCGCGTGGCGGCCCGCCTACCCTTGTGGCGTGACGGCCACCCCAGCGAGCCGGCGGTCCCGACCCCTGGAAACCCCGAACCCACCCGCGCCGCCGGCGCCCAGCCAGACCGAGAACGAGCATGAGCGCAGCCCATATCCTGGTAGTCGATGACGAACCGGACATCCGCGGCCTGGTGCAGGAGATCCTGGAGGACGAGGGCTATGCCGTCGTTACCGCCGAGAACGGCGCCGCCGCCCGCCGCGCCCTGCGCGAGCGCCGGCCCGACCTCATCCTGCTGGATATCTGGATGCCCGATCTGGACGGCATTAGCCTTCTCAAGGAATGGGCCGCTGACGATGGCCTGCCCTGCCCTGTGATCATGATGTCCGGCCACGGCACCGTGGAAACAGCGGTGGAGGCAACCCGCCTGGGGGCCTATGACTTCCTCGAAAAGCCCCTCTCCATGGCCAAGCTGCTCCTGACCACGGAGCGTGCCCTGGAGGCCGACAAGCTGGCGCGGGAGAACATCGGCCTCAAGCGGCGCACCACCCTGACCCACGAGCCCATCGGCCGCGGCTCGGCCATGCAGCGCCTGCGCGAGCAAGTCAAGCGCATCGCCCAGCACGACACCTGGGTCCTGATCACCGGCGAGGCCGGCAGCGGCCGCGAGACCTTCGCCCGCTACCTCCACTCCCAGAGCGCCCGCCGTGACCGTCCCTTCATCGACCTTGGTGTCTCTGGCATCGCCCGCGCCAACGCCGCCCGGGAACTCTTCGGCAGCGAGCAGGACGGCCATGTCCACTATGGCGGCCTGGAACAGGCCGCCAGCGGTACCCTGCTCCTCGACGAGGTCAGCGACATGGACCTGGGCGTCCAGGGTCAGTTGCTTGGGGCCCTGGACACGGGGTCCTTCCTGCGCGTGGGTGGCACCGAGCCGGTCAACATCGATGTCCGTCTCATTGCCGCCACCCAGCACAACCTGGAGGAAGAGGTCCGCGCCGGGCGTTTTCGCGAGGATCTTTTCTATCACCTCAACGTCGTGCCCCTGAATGTTCCGCCCCTGCGGGAACACAACGAGGATATCCCGGAACTTTTGAACCATTACGTCGATTACTTTGCTACCCATGAGAAGTTGCCCTACCGACGCTTCAGCGTCGGTGCCCAGAACTATTTGCGCAACTATGGGTGGCCTGGCAATGTGCGGGAACTCAAGAACCTGGTCCAGCGGGTCCTTATCCTCGGCACCGGCGACGAGATCTCCCAAGAAGAAGTCGAGACCACCTTGGGCGCCAACCCGACGGTGCCCCCCCCGAATCTGGAGGGCATAATGTCCTTCGACCAGCCTCTGCGCGAAGCCAGGGAGCAATTCGAGAAGGCCTATCTCGACTACCAGCTCGAGAAGCACGGGGGCAATGTGAGCAAGATGGCCAAGGAGGCCGGCATGGAGCGTACCCACCTCTACCGTAAGCTCCGCTCCCTGGGGATCGAGATCAAGGAAAGGCGCTAGAATTTACAGCCGCCAGCAGATTGGGGGAGAATCCAGATTCCCAGCCTAGCTTCCTCTAACCACCAGGACAGCCACCACCACTAATGAAGATCATCATCCTAGGCGCCGGCCAGGTCGGCCGGTCGGTGGCGGCGAGCCTGTCGGGCGAGGCCAACGACATCACGGTCGTCGATCAAAACCCCGACTTGCTGAGGGATCTCCAGGACCACTTCGACCTGAGAACCGTGGTTGGCCACGCGGCGCACCCCGACGTCCTCCGCCGCGCCGGGGCCGAGGATGCCCAGATCATCCTGGCGGTGACCAACAGTGACGAGACCAACATGGTCGCCTGTCAGGTCGCCTATACCATCTTCCACACCCCGACCCGCATCGCGCGGGTGCGCTCCCCCGGTTTTCTCGAATACCCCCAACTCTTCGCCCCCGGCGCCCTGCCCATCAACGTCTGTATCAGCCCGGAGCAGATCGTCACCCATTACATAATGCGTCTGATCGAGAATCCGGGCAGCCTCCAGGTGCTCGATTTCGCCGGCGGCCGCGTGCGTCTGGTGGCGGTGCGGGCCCGCGAGGGTGGACCCCTGGTCGGACATGCCCTGCGCGACCTTCATGACCACATGCCGGATATCGATATCCGCGTCGCCGCCATCTATCGCCAGGACGGCGCCTTGCAGCCGAGCGGCGAAACCGTGATCCGGGCCGATGACGAAGTCTTCTTCGTCGCCACGCCCGACCACATCCAGGCCATGATCGGCGAATTGCAACGGATGGAGAAACCCTACAAGCGGCTGATCTTCGCTGGTGGGGGGAATATTGGCACCCGGCTCGCCCTCGCCACCCAGGACAACTTCAGGGTCAAGGTCATCGAGCGTGATCTTAACCGCTGCAAGCAGATCGCCGAACTCCTGGAAAATACGCTCATCCTCCATGGCGACGCCTCGGACGCCAACCTGCTGCGAGAAGAGAATATCGAGGACACGGATATCTTCTGCGCCATCACCAATGACGACGAGGACAACATCCTCTCGGCCATGTTGGCCAAGCGGCTGGGGGCGCGCAAGGTCATGGCCCTCATCAACAGTCCGGCCTATGCCGAGTTGATGCTGGGCAGCGTCATCGACATCGTCATCTCTCCCCAGCAGGCCACCATCGGTAGCCTCCTCAAGCATGTCAGACGTGGTGATGTGGTCGCCGTCCATTCCCTGCGGCGCGGCGCGGCCGAGGCCATCGAGGCCATAGCCCATGGCGACGCCAGCCTCGGCAAGGTCGTGGGCAGGCCCATCGAGAAGATCGCCTTGCCCGAGGGTGCCACCATTGGCGCCATCGTCCGCGGCGAGGAAGTGCTCATGGCCCATCACAACACCCTGATCCAGGCAGAGGATCACCTCATCCTCTTTCTTCAGGACAAGCGCCGGGTGCCGGAGGTCGAGCGGCTGTTTCAGGTGCCGATCACCTTCTTGTGAGAATGAGGGTCTAGGGCCCAGTCCGAAATGAACTATCAGGATCACCCAGGATCGGCAGGGGCGGTGCGTCCAGTGCGGGATGGCACCCTCCCTTTCGCCCACTGGCGGGGTAGACCCCTAGCATGAAACTTAATGCCGTCCAGAAAATCCTCGGGCTCCTGTTGATGTTATTCAGCCTCACCATGCTGCCACCGGCACTGGTGTCGCTTTTCTATGAAGACGGCACGGCGACCCCCTTTCTCAAAGCCTTCGCCGCCCTTCTTGGCCTGGGCGTCCTGATCTGGCTGCCGGTATGCAAGCGAAGGGAGGAACTCAAGCTGCGCGATGGCTTTCTGGTGGTGGTACTGTTCTGGAGCGTCCTGGGACTGGCCGGCTCCCTCCCCTTCGTGTTGTCGACGCATCCCCACCTCTCGCTCACGGACGCTGTCTTCGAGTCCATCTCGGGCCTGACGACGACCGGAGCGACGGTCATCGTCGGCCTCGACAATCTGCCGCCCGCCATCCTCTACTACCGTCAGCAGCTTCAATGGCTGGGCGGCATGGGCATCATTGTCCTGGCGGTCGCCGTCCTGCCCATGCTCGGTATCGGCGGCATGCAGTTGTACCGGGCGGAGACGCCCGGGCCCATGAAGGACAACAAGCTGACGCCCCGCATCACCGAGACCGCCAAGGCCCTCTGGTACATCTACCTCGGGTTGACCATCGCCTGCGCCCTGGCCTACTGGCTGGCGGGCATGACCCCCTTCGACGCCATCGGCCATGCCTTCTCCACCGTGGCCATCGGCGGCTTCTCCACCCACGACGCCAGCATCGGCTATTTCGACAGCACCCTGATCGAGATGATCGCCGTCGTCTTCATGCTCATCTCTGGCGTGAATTTTGCGCTCCACTTCATTGCCTGGAATCGAAAAAGTCTGCATGGCTACTGGGTGGACAGCGAATTTCGCTTCTATCTGGCCCTCATGGGGGCCACTACCGCCGCCGTTATTCTCGGCCTCTACCTGACAGGGACCTACGCCGGCTGGGGCGAGTCCTTCACCCAGGGCCTGTTCCACACCGTCTCCATCGCCACCACTACCGGCTTCACCACCACCGCCTTTTATGAATGGCCGCCCTTTCTCGGCATCTTGCTGCTCTTCAGCAGCTTCGTCGGTGGCTGCGCCGGCAGCACCGGCGGCGGCATCAAGGTCATCCGCTTCCTGCTCTTGATCAAACAGGGCCTCCGTGAGATCGACCGCCTCATCCACCCCAGCGCCCAGTTGCCGGTCAGGGTCGGTGGCCGCAGCGTCAATCATCGCGTCGTGGATGCCGTTTGGGGCTTTTTCTCCCTCTATGTCGCCAGCTTCACCCTCATGTACCTGGCGCTGGCCACCACTGGCCTGGATCTCACCACCGCCTTTTCCGCCGTCGCCGCCAGCATCAACAACCTGGGACCTGGCCTGGGCGAAGTCGGCGCCCATTTCGCTGACCTCAACTCCCCCGCCAAATGGATCCTCTGCTTTGCCATGCTCCTGGGCCGACTGGAGATCTTCACCCTACTGGTTCTGCTTTCACCCACCTTCTGGCGAAGCTGATCCCGCCGGCCATTGTCAGCCGACCGCCAGGGCGGTGTTCTCATTCATCTCCATGCCGGTGAACAAGGACTGGCGTTACTCAGGTATAAGCCCGGAGTTCAGGGTTGGTTTCCCGCACAGTGATTCTAGTTTTTTGTAAGTAAATTCAACAACCCACGGATTCATCCATGAGGCAAGGACAGTTCTGGCGCTGTTTTGCGCACCCGATCGGCTACCGTGACCAACTTTCTCCTTTCACTATGCGCCGTTATTTGTTAATGTCGCGCGCCGCTCAGGCCTTAGGCTGGCTATTCAGCCCCAGTCCTTCTCGACAGGCATCCCCTCTAACCCCTGGAGCCTGGTGATGAACCTCAGATGAAGGCCCTCATCCTGCAACTGTTCGCCTCCTTCGCCGACAGCATCCGCGATCTGATCCCCATCGTCGCCGTCATCGCCTTCTTTCAACTGGTGGTGCTTGGTCAGCCCATCCCCAACCTGGTGGACATGCTGTGGGGCATGCTCTTAGTGCTGCTGGGCCTGACCCTGTTCGTGCAAGGGCTCAAGCTGGGCCTCTTTCCCATCGGCGAGTCCCTGGCCTGGGACTTCGCCGCCAAGGGCAGCCTGACCTGGCTGCTGGTCTTTGCCTTTGCCCTGGGCTTCGGCACCACGGTGGCGGAGCCGGCCCTCATCGCCATCGCCAACGAGGCCGCCCATGTCGCCGCCCTGGGCGGCTGGATCGCGGACGAAACCGCGGCGCGTCAGGACTACGCCGATGGCCTCAGATTCACGGTGGCCCTGTCCGTGGGCGCCGCCATCGTCCTCGGCGTGGTGCGCATCCTGCGCGGCTGGCCCATCCAGAACCTCATCATCGGCGGCTACATCGGCGTCGTCATCATGACCTTCTTCGCGCCTCCGGAGATCATCGGCATCGCCTACGACTCCGGCGGCGTGACCACCTCCACCATCACGGTGCCCCTCGTCGCCGCCCTCGGCGTCGGCCTGGCCTCCAGTATCGAGGGCCGTAATCCCATGATCGATGGCTTTGGCCTCATCGCCTTCGCCTCCCTCACCCCCATGATCTTCGTCATGGGTTATGGAGCCTTGCTGTGATCGACAAATTGCTCTCGCTCTGGTCCACCCTGCTGACGACCATCTGGGACATCCTGCCCATCATCGCCATTCTGGTCGGCGCTCAGGTCCTCATCATTCGCCGGCGCATCGCCAACCTGCAGCGGGTATTGGTTGGCCTCCTCTTCGTTCTGCTGGGCATGGCCTTTTTCCTGGAAGGCCTGGAACGCGCCCTTTTCCCCATCGGCAAACTCATGGCCGAACAACTCACCGCCCCCGCCTTCCTCGGCCTGACCGGCGACGAGACGAGCGTGGACTGGCGGGAGTTCGGCTGGGTCTACCTCTTCGCCCTCACCCTTGGCTTCTCCTCCGCCATCGCCGAGCCCTCCCTCATGGCCGTCGCCCTCAAGGCCAGCCAGGTCTCTGGCGGCGCCATCCAGCCGGGCAAGCTGCGCATTGCCGTCGCCCTGGGCGCGGCCATCGGCATCGCCCTGGGTTCCTTCCGCATCATTTCGGGCATACCCTTGCAATACTTCATCATCCCCGGCTATGTCCTCGTGCTGATCCAGACCTGGTTCGCTCCCCGCGCCATGATCGCCCTCGCCTATGATTCCGGCGGCGTGACCACCTCGACGGTCACCGTGCCCCTGGTGGCGGCCCTGGGGCTGGGGCTGTCGAGCCACATCCCGGGGCGCAGCCCCATGCTGGATGGTTTCGGCCTCATCGCCTTTACCTGCCTTTTCCCCATCATGACCGTCATGGGCTACGCGCAACTGAGTGCATGGACCGCCCGGCGCGCGGCACGGCTAGCCCACAAAGTTTCCTCCTGATCCCACCCTAATCCCCCAAGCCACCTGGCGAGGTGACCTTTCTCTGTATTGCCGAGGATTAAGAGCCATGCACTTCAAACTGATTTTGGCCTTCGTCGAGGACAAATCGACCCAGGCCGTTCTGGATGCTTCCCGCCGGGCCGGCGCCACCGGCTCCACCGTCATCAGCCAGGCCCGTGGCGAGGGGCTCGTCAAGACCAAGACCTTCTTCGGCCTCACCCTGGAG
>JBFZDM010000240.1:0-3964 GCA_041307365.1 Chromatiaceae bacterium
GGGCCGCCATGGCATGGGGCAGCCAGAAATGTAAGGGAAACTGAGCGGATTTAGTGAAGACCCAGAGGAGCATCAGCAAGAGGGCGGGCACGTAGAGGGGATGGGCGCGGATGAGGTCGCCCGAGGCCAGAACGACGCTCAGGTCGTAGCTCCCTGTCATCCGACCCAACAGCAAAATGCCAGCAAAGAGGGCCAGGCCACCGGCGCCGGTAACCGCCAGGGCCATGCGGGCACCCGTGCGGGCATCCTCCCGGTGTCGCCAGTAGCCAATGAGCAGGAAGGAACTCAAGCTGGTCAGCTCCCAGAACACCAGCATCTGAATGAGGTTTTCTGACAGCACCACCCCGAGCATGGCGCCCATGAAAAGCAGAAGATAGGCGTAGAGACGGCCCAGACTGTCCTTGGAGGACAGATAATAGCGGGCATAGAGGACAACCAGACTGCCGATGCCGAGGATGAGACCCGAGAAGAGCAAGCCCAGCCCATCGAAGCGGAAGGCGAAGTCAAGCCCCACGGTGGGCAGCCAAGTGAAACGCTCGATGCGCGTCTCTCCCGCCACCAGCGGGTCGATGAGGGAGAGCAACAGGATGACCGGGACCAGGACCACCATAAAGCAGACCAGGATGGCCGAGGAACGGCCCAGCCGACTGGCCCAGGCCACCCCAGCCGCGCCCAGGAAAGGCATGAGGACGGCAAAAAATAAGGTCATGATTCAATACTTCCCGGTGCGTCCGTTTCCAACGGAGAATACATCGGACCGCCCTCCGGCGACTCCCGGACTGGCAAGCGCCAGAGGAAGAATGCCAGACCAGACCCTATCGCGGCAAGCAAAACCCAATGCCAGGCTGTTTCTAGCAGCAGGATCGATCCACCACAGGATAGAAACAGCAGCCCAATACCCAGTCGCCTGGCCCGGCGGGGGATGGTGCCATGGGCCTGCCAGTCACGGATGAGGGGACCCGCCCGTGAGGCAAGGATCCAATCATGGAAGCGGACCGAGCCTCGGGCGAAACAGGCGGCGGCCAGGAGCAGAAAGGGGGTGGTCGGCAAGAGGGGGAGTGCGATCCCGATCAGCCCGAGTGCCAGGACCAGGAACCCAAGGCCGACGCAGGCCAGGCGGACCAGGGGGGAGGCATGAGGATGGGCCTCGCTCATCCGGCCGCCGGCCCTTCGCGACCGTGCCCCAGCAGGCCACGCAAGTCTGCGATGTCCGCTCGCAAGGCCAGTACCTCCCGATGCAGGTCCGTCTCGATGTGATCCCGTGCGGCGTCCACCGCCACCAGAGTGTCCCTGCGATCATCCTCGCTGAAGCTTTGCATGGCGTTGACTATGATGGCAATGAACAGATTGAGCATGGTGAAGGTGGCGATAAGGATGAAGCTGATGAAGAAGGCCCAAGCAAAGGGGAATTGCTCCATCACCGGCCGCGATATGCCCATGGACCAACTCTCCAGGGTCATGATCTGGAAGAGGGTATAAAGGGAACGCCCAAGGTTGCCGAACCAGTCCGGGAAAGCGGTCGCAAAGAGGTTGGTGGCGATCACCGCGAAGACGTAGTAAATGAGCGCAAGCACCAAGGCGATGGACATGAGCCCCGGGATGGCCCCGAGCAAGGCCCCCACCACCCGCCGCATGGAGGGCACCAGGGTCATGACCCGCAACACGCGCAGGACGCGCAAGGCCCGCAAGATCGCAAATTGTCCCGCTGCCGGCATCAGGGCAATGCCCACCACCACAAAATCGAACAAACTCCAAGGATCGCGGAAAAAGGCCAGTCGATGAACCGCGATGCGGATGGCGATCTCGATCACAAAGACCGCCAGAATGGCCTGGTCCAGTAAACGGATCGTACCTCCATAGGCCCCCATCAAGGCCGGCGAGGTCTCCATGCCCAGCAGCACGGCATTGATCAGGATCAAGGCCAGGATCACATGCTGGGTCAGGGGATCGTCGATGAAACGGCCAGCCCAAGAGCCCCGGCGGGAGGGGGCTGGCGCGGATCTGGGGATTGAATTCATGGCGATCTAAATCAGGTCTCCGGCAGCGCCCTCTTCAACTCGGACCCGGAGGCGAGCAAACTGCTCCCCCCAGGCCAGAGACGTTTGGATCAGGGTAGCGGTCGGGGAGGTGGCTCCGGCAGGGGCGGGGGGGCCGGCAGGACGGGCATGGTGGGAGGGGCGGCAGGTTGGGGCGCGGATGGATAGACATAGCCGCGAAAATCTGGGTTTCGCCAATCCACCGTGCCAAGACGTTCGGCCGGGGGGCGCAGACGCGAGGTATAGTCCAGCACCGCCATTTCTTCGCGGGCGGTAAAACCCTTGATCTGCTCCACCATCTTGGGATCCGAGTTCTTGCGCCGGCCATCCCGGATCATGTCGAACTGGCGCACCAGATAATTGAAGTGCTGGCCAGCGATGGACGGCATGTGCTCTACCTCGTCGCCCTGGCCCTGGTCGCCATGACACTTGGCGCAATTGTCCCGATAGACTTGGGCGCCAAGTTCCAGGTCGGTGCCGGGGCCGACGCCGTTGTGAGGATTCATGGGGAGTTGCGCCAAATAGGCGGCCACATCGGCCAGATTCTGGGATCCGCCAAGGACACGCGGCACCGAGAAGGGGTACATGAGGGGGTTGTCGCGGTTGCGGGCCCGAATGTCCGCCATCTGCTTGATGATGACCGTTCTAAGTTGGCCAGCGATCTGGGGATAGGTGCCATCCATGATGCCCCAGCCCTCGGGACGGTGGCAAACGGCGCAGGTGATATAAACCTTGCGGCCGTTTTCGAGGTTCGGTGTCAGCGCCATGACTTCGTCATACTCCGCCTGGGCGATTTCCGCCGGGGTCGCAGCCTGGGGGCTTGTCCCTAGGGGGGCAACCAAAGCGGCAAGGGCAAGCCCCAGGGCCCGATACGTGATCCGCGTCATCATGAAAACCTCCAAGATCCGGATAGTCGCCCTCTTGGGGCCCCCTCGCCTTCTCCCCTACCCATCAGGGGGTCCGATACAGCGCCACAGAACCTGGGCCTTCGCCACGATCCTGTCGGATGGGACAAGGCCCTTTTGTTCCGGTTCCCCACCGGCCTGGCGCGGTCCGGGGAACCGCCTGGCTAAAAGTCGGCTCCTGGTGGGCACTATTGGCCTTGCAGTTGGTCGTTCATATTGGCGTGGTAGATACCCTTATGCACATCGCCCAGGCTCAGCATGCCGACCAGCTTGCCGTTCTCCGCCACCGGGATGCGACGGAACCTGTTGCGCACCATGATAGTGGCAGCCCGCAGAACATGCATATCCGGGGTAACGGCGATGGGATTGCGGGTCATGAGGTCGGACACGGACAGGGTGAGCACATCCTTATATTTGCGCATCTCCATATCCAGGTCCACATTGCCCATGCCTTCTTCCATCAGACGGTCGAAGGTGGGAAAGAGGCTGTGAAGCACGTCCTTCTCGGCGATGAGGCCGATGAGTTGCCCTTCCTCGTCAGTCACCGGCAGGCCATGAATGCGATAAAGGCACATTAGGGAGGCGACTTCCATCACCTTGGTGTCGGCCCGCACCGACCGCACCGAGCCGCTCATGACGTCTCTGACTTGCATGGCTAGTACTCTCTCTTGTAATAATTAGGGATATCAGCCGATTTTGCTACTCTTACCAAGGTTTCCTCTTCTCTCCCATCGGCCGTAGCCGGATTATACCCGCCACCTGGACTTTTTGCGTTTTTCAGCGGGGCTGATTTTCAAGACCAGAGGCAAATCTTGTCAACCACGCTTTTATCCCATGGATAAGCCGGCGCCAAGTCCCTGTCCCGGCTGATGTAGACGGTTTACCGCCGCTCCGTGATGCCACCTTATCCACAAGTCATCCACAATTAATCCGCCGTTCGTCCACAGGTATCCACAATATCTAGTGGTTGATAGCCCCTTCTAACCGCAGATATTGTGCCCACCCCATGAATCAGCCATCGCC
>JBFZDM010000254.1:0-4205 GCA_041307365.1 Chromatiaceae bacterium
AGGGGCGGGTTGAACTGCGCTTCTATCCGGGTGGCGTCATGGGCAATGACCAGAGCGTCATGCGCAAAATCCGCGCCGGCCAGCTTCAGGGTGGGGCCGTGACGGTTGGGGCGCTCACCGGCGTGGACAAGGATATCGAGGTTTATGGCATTCCCTTCCTGTTCCGCGATCTCCAGGAGGTCGATCAGGTGCGCAAGCGCATGGACGAGACCCTGCTCGGCAACCTGGAAAGCAAGGGTTTTGTCGGCTTCGGTTTTGCCGAGGGCGGCTTCGCCTATCTCATGTCCAATCGGCCACTGAAGACCGTCGCCGACCTCAAGGCTGGCAAGGTCTGGGCCCCGGAGGGCGACACCATCAGCCTCACCGCCTTCGAATCCGTGGGCGTCTCCCCCATCACGCTGCCCCTCATGGACGTGCTTACGGCCCTCCAGACCGGGCTGCTGGATACGGTCGCCTCCCCTCCCGCCGGGGCCATCGCCCTCCAATGGCACACCCGCGTCAAATATCTGACCGAGGTCCCCCTGCTTTATACCTATGGTGTCCTGGTCATTACCGACAAGGCCTTCAAGAAACTCTCCGTCCAGGACCAGGCCCTGGTGCGGGAGGTCCTGGGCCGTTCCTTCCGGGAGATCGACGCCCAGAGCCGGCGCGACAACGAGGGCGCCCTCAAGGCCCTTCGCGGCCAGGGTATCCAGTTCCTCCAGCCTCCACCCCGGGACATGGAAGGCTGGCGGCGCACCGTGGATACCGCCCAGCAGAGGCTGGTGGCCCAGGGTTACTTTTCGCGGCAAGTGGTGGACAAGGTCAGGAAGATCCTGGCCGATCACCGGGCCGGCCGCTGAGGGCAAGCGGCTTGGCCGCCCGCCGGCGCCAGCCCGAGATCCGTCATGGCCGTATTCGAGAACTACGCCCAGTTCAGCACCAAAAAGGTAGCCCGAACCCTGGAGTTGGCGGTGACGGAACTCGTCACCCTGCGCCAGAATCTCTTGACGCCGGATTTCATCCTCCTCGCCCTTCTCGCCCAGCCCGACGCGGAGCCGATGCGGATCCTGGAACGTCTCCTGCCGGATGTGGCGGAGACCCACTCGCGACTGCGCTCGGCCATCCTTGCCCACTACCAGAACCCGGTGCCGCGCCAGGGTAATCAGATTCTGGTCAGTCAGGAAATCAACGACCTGTTCCGTATCGCTCATGAGGAGGCCCAGCAGCTTGGTGATGGCTTCATTGCCACCGGCACTCTCTTCCTCGCCCTCTTCGATCCCAAATGCGGTGGCGCCGCCGAGCGGTTGCGGGAGGCCGGCATCAACCGCGACCAGGCACGGCAGGCCCTCAAGGAGGTTCGCCATGGCCGCGTCATCAACTCCGAGGAGGCGGAGACTGAGCCGGACCCCCTGGAGCGCTATACCCGGGACCTCACCGAACTGGCGCGCCAGCGGGCCCTGGACCCGGTCATCGGCCGCGAGGACGAGATCGCCCAGGTTATCCAGACTCTGTCGCGGCGCAAGAAAAACAACCCGGCCCTCATCGGCGAGGCCGGCGTTGGCAAGACGGTGATCGTCGAGGGCCTGGCCCAGCGCATCGCCGATGCCGAGGTGCCGGACACCCTCCTCCACAAGCGCCTGCTGGCCCTGGACATGGGCGATATCATCGCCGGGGCCAAGATGCGCGGCGAGTTCGAGGAGCGGCTGAAGTCGGTCAGGGATGCGGTTATCGCCGCCAAGGGGGGCGTCATTCTCTTCATCGACGAACTCCACACGGTGGTCGGGGCCGGCGGGGGCGCGGGCTCCGGCAGCCTGGACGCCCCCAGCCTGCTCAAGACCGCCCTGGCCCAAGGCTCCCTGCAGGTCATAGGGGCGGATACCCTGGAGGAGTATCACCGCTACGTGGAGTCCGACAAGGCCCTGGAGCGGCGCTTCCACCCCATTCTGGTGCGGGAGCCCTCCGCCGCCGAGACCCTGGCGATCCTCCAAGGGCTGGCGCCCCGTTACGAGCAGCACCACCAGATTCATTACGCCCCCGATGCCCTGGAGGCCGCCGCCCAGCTCGCGGAGCGCTATATCAGCGACCGCCGCCTGCCGGACAAGGCCATCGATCTTTTGGACGAGGCCGGCGCCCACAAGCATCTGCGACTCATCTCGGTCCCCGCCACCATCCGCGAGCGGGAGCGGGAGCGCCAGCGCTTGCTGCGCGAGAAGACCGACGCCTTCAACGCCCAGGACTTCGAGCGGGCGGCACGCCACCAGATGGATATCCTGACGCTTGAGGAAAAGCTGGCAACTGACCGCCATGATTGGGAAAAGGAGCGCGCCTGCGAAGACCTTGACGTACGGGCCGAGGACATAGCCCGGGTGGTTTCGCGCTGGACCGGCATCCCGGTGGCGCGCATGGTGGAGGCTGAGGCCGACAAGCTGGCCCGCATGGAAGAAGAGTTGCACCGGCGCATCGTCGGCCAGGATGACGCCGTGCGAGCCGTCGCCGACGCCATCCGGCGCAACCGGGCCGGCATCGGCTCGGCCCGCCGGCCCATCGGCTCCTTCCTCTTTCTCGGCCCCACCGGCGTTGGCAAAACGGAACTCGCCCGCGCCCTCGCCGCCTTCCTCCTTGACGACGAGTCCAGGGTGGTGCGGCTGGACATGTCCGAGTATATGGAGCGCCACGAGGTCTCCAAGATGATCGGCGCCCCGCCTGGCTATATCGGCTATGGCGAGGGCGGCCAGCTCACGGAGCGGGTGCGGCGCAATCCCTACACGGTAGTCCTCTTGGACGAGGTGGAGAAGGCCCACCCCGATGTCTTCAACATGTTGTTGCAGATCCTGGAGGACGGCCGCCTGACCGATGGCCAGGGCCGTGCCGTCTCCTTCCGCAACACCATCCTCATCGGTACCTCCAACCTGGGCACCGAGGCCCTGTCGCCGGACAAGCGCCCCATCGGCTTTATTCAGTCCGCCACCCCGGACTACCGCGAGGCCCGCGACCTGGTGCTGCATGAGGTCAAGCGCTTCTTCAAGCCCGAGTTTCTCAACCGCCTGGATGACGTCATTGTCTTTCACTACCTTGAGCCGGCGGAGGTGCGCCGCATCGCCGCCATCTTCGTCACGGAACTCATCCGCCGCCGTGCCGCCCGTCACATCGAGGTGGAGGTGGAGGACGCCGTCCTCGACAAGCTTGCCGCCGACGGTTTTGATCCCGTCTATGGCGCCCGGCCCTTGCGCCGCGAGGTAGAGCGCCAGCTCGAGAACCCCCTGGCCATGATGATGGTCACCGGCCAGTGCCCCCAGGGCAGACGGGTGCGGGCGTGGCTGGAGAACGAAAGGATCCGACTGGATGTCCTTTAAAAGCCAAGGCCCGGGACCCCGATGGACCTGTTCTACGCCGCCCTGCCTCTGGCCAGCATTATGTGTCCCTCCAGCCTTCTCCCACGCCAGATCAGGCTGGGCCGCCACCTCCGGGACCCTGGGTTTCGCATCTTGGGCCGCGAACGCCGCGCCTTCGGGCGGCTGACTATGCCCATTCAATCCGGAGGGCGATAAATTCCGGTTGCCCCCCCGCAACCAATTTGATAAAAAGCGTCGTTTTTCAGGGCAGCGGCAAAGGGTGCGCGGGTCGAAAACCCCCCTCTCGGCACCCGGGTTTATCGCGGCCCCATCACCGGGAGGACAGGTATGACCGAGGCAGACAAGCAGGGCGCAAAGGCGTTTGGGTTTGACCCTTATAAGGTCTCCAGCGAAGAGGAATACATGAGTCATGGCCAGGAAGAGCACTTCCGGGAGATCCTGCTGGCCTGGAAACAGAGTCTCATGGAGGAAGTGGACCGCACCGTCCATCACATGCAGGACGAGGCGACCAACTTCCCGGATCCCAACGACCGCGCCACCCAGGAGTCCGAATTCAGCCTGGAATTGCGCACCCGTGACCGCGAGCGCAAGCTCATCAAGAAGATCGACGAGGCCCTGGGTCGTCTGGACAGCCATGATTACGGTTATTGCGAGGCCTGTGGCGTGGAGATCGGCATCCGGCGGCTGGAGGCGCGTCCCACCGCGACCCTCTGCATCGACTGCAAGACCCTAGACGAGATCCGCGAAAAACAACGCGGCTGATATTGGCCGGCCCGCCCGCTTGGGCCGATCGGTTCCGTCCCCTCGCCTCCCCTACCGGGGGCGTTTTGCCCCCTCCCCCACGGGACCCCTGCACTTTGGCTCCCTCGT
>JBFZDM010000268.1:0-2615 GCA_041307365.1 Chromatiaceae bacterium
CGGGGCGGCGTCCCGGCCCACCAGCGCCCTTGGACGGGACATTCCTAGGGCTGCTGGGCGAGGTCACCGGTCACAGTTGCATCGCGAATAAAATCGTCACGCCCAGGCCGCTTGAGCCAGCGGGCCCCTGGAGGCCATCGCCCAGATCCAGCCGCGCGCCATGGAGTTCGGCGATGCGGGCGGCGATGGAGAGGCCGAGCCCACTGCCTTCGATTTCCTGGTCAGCAAGCCGGTGGAATCGTTCCAGGGCCTGGTCCCGCAGGACTGGCGGGATGCCCGGTCCGTTGTCGCTGATGGTTAGCCGGATCTTGGCCGCGTCCCTGGTCAAGGCGACCAGGACCTGGCCGCCAGATGGGGTATACCGCAGGGCGTTGTCCACCAGGTTGCGTAGCAGGACGCGCAGCAGATCGGCGTTGCCCCTTACCCGGATGTCCTTCTCGGCTTCGAGTTCGAGTTGTATGCCCTTGGCCAGGGCGGCGCCAGCCTGATCGGCACAGACCTCGGCGGCGACTTCTCCGAGGCGCACCGGGCTCTGGGCCAGACCCAGGGCGGGATCGAGGCGAGCGAGGGTGAGAAGTTGTTCGACGAGGTGGCTGGCGCGCTTGGTGCCAGCGGTGATCTGGGCCAGGGCATGATCTCGCTCGGCACTGTCGCGAGCCCGCAAGGCAACGCTGGCCTGTACGGCGAGGGCCGCCAGCGGCGTGCGCAGTTCGTGGGCGGCATCGGCGGTGAAACGCCGTTCGCTGTCCAAGGCCCGGTCGACGCGGGCCAGCAGGTCGTTGAGAGCCGCCAGCAGGGGCCGCAATTCCGCGGGGGCCGCGGGGGGGATCAGGGCGGCGAGATGATGGGGTTCTCGTCGCCCAACCTGGACGGCGATGGCTTCGATGGGCGCCAGTGCCTGACGGGTGGCAAACCAGATCCACACCGCTAGCAGGGGCAGGCCTAACAGGGCAGGCACGAGGAGGCGGCTGGCGATATGGCCCGCGAGTTCCTGGCGGACCTCGTGATTCTCGCCCACTATCGCGCGTAACTCCCGCTCCGCGTCCCATTGGCTGTAATAGCGCCAGGGCGCCTGGTCCTCGCCGCTGGCCTCGGAAAAGCCATCCTCATGGGTCAGGGGCAGGGTGGGGGCATGCCGGGATCTCAGCAACAGCCGACCATCCTTGTCCCATAGCTGAAAGAGAATTTTTTTTTGGTACCTGTGGACATCCGCGGGCAGGTGGGCGATGTCATCGTCATCGTCGTACTCGCTGGCCAGGGCCAGCAGCATCTGGGCGACCTGGACCAGGTTGGCATCGAAGATCTCGTCGATCTCATGGTGCGCGTCGCGGTAGGACAGGGCCAGGGCCGCGGCCCAGCAGAGGGTGACGCCACCGAGCAGGAGCGCCAGCAGGCGCCGGCGCAGGGAAAACCAGCGAGTGCTGGCCGGAATGGCAGCCCTGGTCATGACTTGGGCATGAGGTAGCCGATGCCGCGCAGGGTGCGGATGCGCTCGGCGCCGAGCTTGCGGCGCAGATGATGAATATGGACCTCGATGGCGTTACTTTCCGGCTCGTCTTGCCAGCCGTAAAGGGCTCCCTCGAGTTGGGCGCGGGTCATGGCCCGGCCGGCGTTTTCCGCCAGCGCCAGCAAAAGCGAAAATTCCCGGCCCGACAGCATGACCTGGACGCCTGCCAGGCGCGCCATGCGCGCCGCCGGATCGATCTCCAGGTCCCCCAGAGACAGCAAGGGCAAGGCATGACCGGCCGAGCGCCGGGCCAGGGCACGGGCGCGCGCCGCCAGCTCGTCAATGTCGATGGGTTTGACCAGATAATCATCGGCACCGGCATCCAGGCCCCGCACCTTGTCATCGGTGGCATCGCGGGCGGTCAGAATCAGCACCGGCAGGCTCTGGCCACGCCGGCGCAGCCGGCGCAGCACCTCCATGCCCGTCAGGCGCGGCAGTCCCAGATCCAGCACCAGAAGATCGAACTCTTCGGTTTTCAGCGCCAGATCGGCCGCTTCGCCATCCCGCAACCAATCAACCGCATGCCCCGCCTGGCGCAAGCCGATACTCAGGCCATCGCCAAGGGGGGGATCGTCTTCAACGAGGAGGATGCGCATTGGAACTCCTTACCCGTGGCTTTAGCGTGAGAACCATAAGGCGCAAAGGGCGACCCAAACCAACAGTATCGGCACCGCGAACGTATGGGCATTGGCGATCACCTCATCGGCGCGGCCAAGCTTGTAACCACTGGCCATGGCCCAGACCAGATTCTCGCCATGAGCCAGGCTACTCACCATGACCCCGGCGACATGGATGAGGGCAACCCCGAGCATGGCCGTGGCCAGGATCTCATGGACCTCCCCGAACCCCTCCCAGGCCTCGCCCTGATAGACGACCCAGCCAGAGGCGCCCGTCAGGAGCCCCAGCGCCAGCAAGGCGACGATGGCCCAGCCACCGGCCGGGTTGTGACCGGCGTACTCCTGATCCCGGCTCCCGAAGGGACCTACCAGCAAGCCCGCAATATAGTCCCGCACCGCTCGCCACCCGCGCACGAAGCTGGCAAAACGGGCATGGCGGCTACCGATCAGACCCCAGATCAGGCGGAACAGAATGATGCCGACCATGGCCC
>JBFZDM010000279.1:0-5190 GCA_041307365.1 Chromatiaceae bacterium
TGGGGCGGATGCGTGAGCTGGGCTACATCACCCAGCAGGAATACCAGGAGGCGGTGGAGACCCCGGACGGCGCCCGGCTTAAGCGCCGACCCGTGGAGCTGGAGGCTGGCTATGTGGCAGAGATGGTCCGCCGTGACCTGGTCGCCCGCTTCGGCGAGGAGGCGGCCTATGGCAGCGGCTTCCAGGTCACCACCACCATCGACTCCCGGCTCCAGCGCGACGCCGAGGGCGCGGTCCATCGTGCCGTGTTGGATTATGATCAGCGCCATGGTTACCGGGGCGCCGAGACCAAGCACAAGCTGGCGGGGCTCGACGAGGAGGCCTTGGACGGTCTGCTGGAGAAGGCGGGACGCCTGCCGGTGCTGACCGCCGCCCTGGTCACGCGGGCCGGCAACAAAGAGGCGGAGGTCTATCTCGGCCAGGGACAAAGCGCCAAGCTGACCCTGGCCCAGATGAAATGGGCCAGCCGCTACCGCGGCGAGGATGCCAAGGGCGCGGCGCCAAGCCGCGTCACCGATGTGGTGGCCGCCGGCGATCTGGTCCGTCTGCGCCGGACGGAGGGGGGTGGATGGGTGCTGTCTCAAGCCCCCCATGTCTCCGGGGCCATCAGTGTCCTGGATCCGGCCAATGGCGCCCTGGTGGCCCTGGTTGGCGGCTATGACTTCCAGGACAGCAAGTTCAACCGGGCTCTGGATGCCCGCCGCCAGCCTGGTTCCAGCTTCAAGCCCTTCGTTTACGCGGCGGCCCTGGATCTGGGCTGGACCCCGGCCAGCCTCTTGCAAGACGAGCGCCTCTCCATCCGCGTCAACAAGGGCAAGGTCTGGCGGCCGGATAACTTCGATCGCAAGACCCTGGGGCCGATCAGGCTGCGTCTGGCCCTGACCAAGTCCCGCAACCTGGCCTCCGTCTGGCTCCTCAAGGAGATTGGACTCGAGGCCGCCCTGGACTTTGCCGGTCGCTTCGGCTTTGATCCTCAAACCCTGCCGCGGGGCCTGTCCCTGGTTCTCGGCACGGCGGCGGCCTCACCCACCCAGATGGCCGGGGCCTACGCCGTCTTCGCCAATGGCGGCTACCGGGTCACGCCACACTTCATCAACAAGATACTGGACGGTAACGGCAACCCCATCTTCCAGGCCAAGGCCCCCCGTGCCTGTGCCGATTGCTGGTTCCGCTATCCCGAGGCCACCACCGGCTCCCATGCCCTGGCCCCCGCGGCCCAGCCGGCGCCGGAGGCCCCGAGGGTACTGGATCCTCCCCTTGTCTGGCAGATGAACTCCATCCTGGGGGATGTCATCCGCCATGGCACCGGCCGCAAGGCCATGGAACTCAAGCGTGGGGATATCGCGGGCAAGACAGGTACCACCAACGAGGTGCGGGATTCCTGGTTCTGCGGCTACCAGAAGGAATTGGTGGCCGTGGCCTGGATGGGCTTCGACGACTTCTCGCCCCTGGGTAAAGGGGAAACCGGCGGCCAGGCCGCGCTGGGTCTCTGGGTCGATTTCATGGGCGAGGCCCTGGCCGGCAAGCCCGAGGCGACCCTGGAAGTCCCCGCCGGTCTGGTCGAGGTGCGCGTTGCCAAATCCGATGGCCGCCTCACGCAAAAGGCCGGCGCGGCCAGTCTCCAGGAATGGGTACGCCATGAGGATGCCCTGTCCCCCGAGGGTCCGCCGCCGGCGTCCGACACCACGGAAATCGTGACCGATGAGGGTGGCTACGATGCGCGACCTCGTGCCTCTTCCTCCGGAGCGCCGCGTCTGATCGACGATCTCTTCTGATTGTTTTCTCGCCTGGCCGCGGACCAGGCCTGCATGTCGTCCGAGCGAACCCGCCGTGCATACCGCCACGGAGACTTTGAAGCTTATCTCCGGCCAGGCGCTGGCCCGCGGTATAAAGAAACCGAAACCCATCTCCAGAGGCGCGGCAGCGGGGGTCTGGTGCTATCATGGTTTGCGGTGAAATGTTCAAGCCCTCATGGGCGGATACGCAGGGGGCCGATGCGGGCGACGGCGCCCCGATGTTCACCAACTCCATGCCACAGACTCGCGGCCCGCCGCCGGGGCATTGCGACGAACCGCGTCCTTCCTCCTTGCCAGCCGGGGCATCCCGGAAAGTTGTTGGACCACTGCCATGAATCTGATCAACGGGCTCCATTTCAGAAACCTCCGGGGTGACATCTACGGCGGTATCACCGCCGGCGTGGTAGCTCTGCCGCTGGCCCTGGCCATGGGCGTCGCCTCCGGCGCCGGACCCATCGCCGGCTTGTACGGCGCCATCTTTGTTGGCTTCTTTGCCGCCCTCTTCGGCGGCACTCCCGCCCAGGTCTCGGGCCCCACTGGCCCCATGACGGTGGTCATGGCGGCGATCTTCACCCAGTACACCGCCATGTTTCCCGAAGACCCGGCGCGGGGCGCGGCCTTGGCCTTTACCGTGGTCATGCTGGGCGGGCTATTTCAGATCCTGTTCGGCTTCCTCAAGATTGGCAAGTTCATCGAACTGGTGCCCCATCCGGTGGTATCCGGCTTCATGAGCGGCATAGGCGTCATCATCATCCTGCTGCAACTGCCGCCCCTCCTCGGTTACCCCACCCAGACCGGCCCCCTGGCCTCGGCGGAGGCCCTGCCGCTGGCTGTCAACAATATGGTCACTGACGCCGTGATCCTGGGCGCCATCTCCCTGGCCATCGTTTTCTTTCTGCCCAAGAAGATCGGACGCCTCATCCCCTCGCCCCTGGTGGCCCTCATCGTTGGCACTCTTGTCTATATGCTGTTCCTGCGCGGCGGCAATGTCTCCATCCTGGGAGAGATCCCCACTGGCTTGCCGGAGCCCCAGAGGCCCACCTTCGATTTCATCCTGCTGCCCATGATGCTCCAGTCGGCCCTCACCCTGGCCGCCCTGGGCTCCATCGATTCCCTGCTGACCTCGCTGGTGGCTGACAACATCACCCGTACCTATCACAAGTCCGATCGTGAACTGATCGGCCAGGGCATCGGCAACACCATTGCCGGCCTCTTCGGCGGCCTCCCAGGCGCCGGCGCCACCATGCGCACCGTGGTCAACGTCAAGGCCGGCGGCCAGACGCCCATCTCCGGTGCCCTCCATTCCCTGGTGCTGCTGGCCATCGCCCTGGGCGCCGGCGCCCTGGCGAGCAACATCCCTCATGCCGTGCTGGCGGGCATTCTCATCAAGGTCGGCATCGACATCATCGACTGGGACTATCTCAAGCACATGCGCAATGCCCCCAAGGCCGGCGTGACCATGATGTTTGTGGTGCTGGTGATGACCGTCCTCGTCGATCTCATCATCGCCGTCGCCACGGGCATGGTCATGGCCAGCATGGTCTTCATGAAGCGTCAGACGGACCTGCAACTCAAGAGCATCAAGACCATCCGCGAAGTGGACGAGGACACCCCCCTCTCCCCGGAGGAAGCAGAGATATTCCGCGAGGCCGAGGGCCGCATCCTGCTCCTGCACCTGGGCGGGCCCATGAGCTTTGGCGCCGCCAAAGGCATGGCGCGACTCCTGGCTCAATTCGATCAGTACGACATCCTCATCCTGGAACTGACCGACATGCCTCAGATCGACTTCACCGCCTCCCGCGCCCTCTATGACATGGTTATTGATGCCAAGACCATGGGCCGCGAAGTCTTTCTGGTCGGTACCCGTCCCCCCGTCCACAGCATGCTGACCAAGCTGGGCATCATCGCCGCAGTCCCCGCTAGTCACATGATCGAGAACCGCCTCGCCACCCTCCAGGAGGCCCAGAGGCTGTTGCGAGAGCGTCAGGGCCAAGGGGGGGGTAACAACCCCTGATCGCGATACGGAGGTGGGCGTTGGGGCCGAGTCCCTGGTCAGATGACCGCCTTCGCATTCCTTGCTGGTCAGTGGCCCCACCAGCATTTGATAATGACTTTTTTGCTTGACGCCCCGATACCGCCTCACTAACATGCCGCCTGTATCGGCTACGTAGCTCAGTTGGTTAGAGCGCAGCACTCATAATGCTGATGTCGGTGGTTCGAGTCCACCCGTAGCCACCATAAAATCGATGGGATAAGAAAGCCGGTGCCTCAGCCGGCTTTTTTGTGATCTCCTTCAATTCCCCCCTGTTGAAGGAGCCGCGCATGATCGGGATCGATGCCGACCTGGCTGGAGTATTCAAGCCGCAGGCGGCAGTCCAGAACGCGGCCCTCTCCCGGTTCCGGCCGATCCTGATGAACACGGAGTCACGACCGTCCTGGAGCTCATGCCACTGATCATCGCCGTGGCCCCGCTGTTCTTCACAGTTGCAGGCGGTCCAACTACGCTGATACCAGCGCCAGGTGGGAAAAGTCTGCTGTCTCGAAGACCTATCGCGGCAAGCGGTGTTCCTGCCAGGTGAAGTTGCGCTTCAGGATGAGATCGAACAGCAGTGGATTGTATTTCTTAACCTCGAAGACCACCGATGCCGTCTTAGCATCGAGCAGCCCAAGGCGCCGCGGCTGAGCTTATGGGAACAGGGGGTAACTGACGACGAGAACCAACGGCGGTTCACACGGGGGAATTTCACGCCAGCTCAGCAGGCACCGTTACATCGGGTGACAACACGTACACAATTGGCTACCTCGAAGGTGTCCTTCATCCCGGCGAGTTCATCGCCTCCGGTATGGATCAGTGTCGCGCTGTTGCAGTGGGTCTGTCTGGTGCCGAACTGGACGGCGGACAACCATCGCACGCTTGAGCAGTCAGCGTTTCCCTGGCCCAACTGTATGCCCGTTTCATAGGTTGCGCAGCGCAACCGGGTGTGAGTAACCGTTGTGCTGATACTCCAGGTGCCGGATTCACTTATCCGCCCCCGGGTACCCCTCCCCTGGAACTCCTTCGTCGCAGGTTGCCGGGCACCGGAAGTTGAGGCCGGGATCAAGGGCAAATCGAGGGTGCCCACAATGCGCGAGCTGTTCGAGTTCCGCCCTTCGGCAACAACACTATCATCAGGTTCTTGTGCGGCGCATGACACCAGCACAAGGGCGGGCAGCAGTCTCCACATGAGTATTCTCCATGCAAGGTGTGATGAAGGGCCCGCGCCTGCTTTGACGTCGTCCAGCCGTTGCAGGACGCTGGTTCGCGTACAGGATAACAGGGTTTTCCCCGGGGCGCGGCGGCTGTCTCGCGGGAGACCCGCGTAACCATATTGCAATAATAACCGTATAAGCTGCG
>JBFZDM010000286.1:0-3820 GCA_041307365.1 Chromatiaceae bacterium
AGGGGCGCTGGTGCCGGGCCATGAAAGATGCCCTGGACAATTTTTTCGTGACGCCATTGCTGGACCCCAGCACGGAGGACATCCTGGCCCTGGTGGTCGCCGATCATCCAGAGCCCGCCAGCAGACGCTTCTACCTGGCGGGACCGGCGGCGCGGATCGAGCCCCTCGCCGCGGGGCTGCGCGACTTGGGGGTCCCGGAGGGCCACCTCTCCCTGGAGGCGCTGGAGGACTGAGGCCAGGCGGCAGGCCCCTGTCTTGCCGTCTGCTCCAACTCCCGCATACCATGCCCAACTATTTATTTTAATTGGATGATTTTTGATGAGCGCCAAGACCCTGGTGACCGGTTTCATCCCATGGCAACCACTCCTCGGACGCCTGTCCGTCCTGATCTTTCTCCTCCCCTGCCTGATCGGCGCCGGCGCGGCCCTGGCGGCGGACCCGGCGCGTATTCTCATTGTTCATGCTAACACCCAGGAATACCCCTGGACCAAGAGCCAGCACCAAGGCTTCGTCACCACCCTTAACCAGGCCCTGCCGGTTCCGCCCATCATCAAGACGGAATACCTGGATACCAAGCGCCTTGATCTGTCACCCGGCTACGCGGCCTGGTTTGGCGAGTATTTGAACCAGAAATATCAAGATTTTAAGCCAGACGCCATCTATGTGACCGATGACGACGGGCTCAGATTCGGCCTCGATACCCTGTCCGGTGTTTTCCCCGATGCCCCTCTCTTCTTTTCCGGCGTCAATGATCACCAGGCCCGGGAGAAATTGGACCCAGCCCGCCATGCGGGGGTTTTCGAAAAGAAGGAGGTAGGTCCCAACCTGGATCTGCTGCGGGAATTCTCCGCCAAGGACGGAACCATCGTCATCGTCGGTGACGGCTCCAGTCCCTATCGCGCCATCGCCCAAGAGATCAAGGAGGAGTTGGCCGAGCGATCGGATGTGAATGTCGTTTTCATCGCGGGCGCCAGTCTCAAGGCCATCCTCGCCCGTCTCGCCGAGACTCCGGGGCCGGTCTTGCTCACCACCCTGGGTGGCCTCAAGGACGAGGAGGGCCACGTCCTCAATCTGGAGCAGAGCATCCCCCTCATCGCCGCCGGCCGCGACATCGTCCTGACCATGGAAGACACCTACCAGCTTGACGGCGTGCTGGGCGGTTTCATGACGAGCGGTCGGACCCAGGGCCAGGCCGCCGGCAAACTGGCCGCGGCCCATCTCGCGGGAAGACCGATGAAAGCCCTGCCGCCAGTGGTCGAGAGTCCCAACGAATACGTCTTCAACGATGCCCAACTCGGGGCCCTGGGCCTGGACTTGCCGGAGGCCGTGGCCCAGAAGGCGCGGATGATCAACTGGCGCCAGGGTTTCATCGAGCGCCATCTGCAAGAGGTCCTGACCATCTTGTTCCTGCTTGCCATCGGCTTGGCGGTGATGCTTTACCTCTTTACCCAGGTTCGACGCAAGAACCATCTTCTGCAGCGCGTGAACCGCTCCCTCCAGCACCAGGAACACCTGGTGCGGGAGAGCGAGGAGCGGTTCCGCCGCCTCTTCGAGCTTTCACAAGACCCCATGTTACTGATCCATGAGAGCCGTTTCATCATGGCCAACAACGCATCGGCCCGCATGTTGGGCTATGCCGATGCCTCCGAGCTCTTGAAAGTCCACCCGTCCACTCTCTCCCCCGAGACCCAGCCGGACGGCCAGCCTTCCTTCCACAAGGCCGAGGCCCTCATCAAGGAGGCCCATGATAAGGGCTACCTGCGCTTTGAGTGGGTGCATTTGCGCAAGGATAAGACCCCCCGGCTCACCGAGGTATCCCTGACACGGATCCCCAATCCTGGCGGTGCCTGCAACGAACTCTTCTGCGTTTGGCACGACATCACGGACCGGCGGCGCGCCGAGGCCTAGTCGATCGGCAAGATCCGGATTGACCTCTTAAGATCAGGGGGCTATTCCCGCGACCGCTCCAAGGTCGCCAGCGGGAGTTGACAGGAGTCTGAATGGCGCGCGGGGGGGAATCCAGGATGGGTGGACTGATCCGAAAGGCCACATCCCGGTGCCCTGCTCACCCACCGGTCAGCAGATAGTCCAGGCAGCCATCGAGGCTGGACAGCCGTGAAAAATGGACCACGGGGATGCGGCGGTCCAAGCGTTTTTCCAGGGCCAGGACAAAGTTAAGGAAATCCACCGAGTCCAGTTCAATCTGATCGCGAAAGGCCCGGCCGGGGTCGAGACTGGTCGGGTCGATTTCCGGGGCGACACGGGTTAGCGTATCAAGGACGATCTCGGTTAGATCCCGGCGCGAACGCGCCCTGTCGCAGGGGGGGACTGGCGGGTTTGGGGATGAGTTCTGGCGGGTCATTGCATTCCTGGCTCCTTCCTGGGCAGGATAAGCCATGGTATTCCAATCCGCCATGGAGCCAGCATGTCCCTATCGCCGCTTGATTGTCTCTTCGCGCCCGAATCCATCGTCCTGGTGGGAGCTGGCGGGCGCCAAGGCTCGCTAGACGGGCTGCTGGCTCGCAATCTGGCCCACAACCTGGCCAGCGACCGGGCCCTTGACCAGGAAGGGTCCACCTATGGCGGCCCCATCTGGGCCATCCATCCCAAGAAGCGCAAGATCGGCGGTCTGAGGTGCCTGCGGGACCTGGCCGACCTGCCCGGCAGGCCGGACCTGGCGATCATCGCCAGTCCGGCGGTGGAGGTGCCGCGCCTCCTCGACCGCCTCGGCGCCCTGGGCTCCAGGGCCGCCATCATTACCAGCGCCGGTTTCGGCGAGGGCGGGGACCCCGCCGGCCTGGCCCTGCGAGAGGACATAGTCCGCATCTCCCGCCGCCACGGTATGCGCCTCCTGGGGCCTAACTGCCTTGGCCTGGTAGCGACCGCCACGTCACTCAACGCCAGCCTGGCCCACCGAGCGCCGCCAGCCGGACGGATCGCCTTCGTCGCCCAGTCCGGAACCCTGGTCACCGCGGTGCTGGACTGGGCCTTGGCGCGGGGCATCGGCTTTTCCCACCTGGTCTCCCTGGGCGACATGGTTGACCTGGATTTTGGCGACATCCTCGATCATCTGGCCCTCGACGGTCACGCCAGCGCCATCCTGCTCTTTATCGAAACCCTGGGCCCGGCGCGCAAGTTCCTGTCCGCCGCCCGCGCGGCAGCGCGGCTCAAACCTGTGATCCTGGTCAAGGCCGGACGGTTTCCGGACAGCGCGCGGGCGGTCCTGTCCCACACCGGCGCCCTGGCGGGGGCGGACGCCGTCCATGACGCCGCCTTTCGCCGCGCCGGTCTGTTAAGGGTACACAGCCTTGAAGAGCTGTTTGACGCCGTGGCGAACCTGTCCCAGGCGCGTCCGCCCCGGGGCGACCGCCTGGCCATCCTCACCAACAGCGGCGGCGCCGGAGTGCTGGCGACGGATGCCCTGATCGATAGCGGCGGCCGGCTGGCGGAATTGAGCCCAGCAACCCTCGCCGCCCTGAACCAGGCCCTGCCCTGCCCCTGGTCCCGCGCCAACCCCATCGACATCCTCGGCGACGCCGACAGCGGGCATTACGCCCGCGCCCTGACCATCCTGCGCGGGGACCCCGGCCTGGATGCGGTGCTGGCCCTCCATTGCCCCTTCGCTGGGATCAACAGCGCGGCCATCGCCCGGGCCCTGATCGCCGCCGACACCGGGTCAGAGAGGGGCCCTGCCCGGGCACCAACCCTAATGGCGAGCTGGATCGGCGGCGTCAAGGTCCAAGGGGCCCGACGCCTCCTTGCCGCCAGCCACCTGCCCAGCCACGACACCCCGGAGCGGGCGATCCGCGCCTTCATGCAC
>JBFZDM010000301.1:0-4586 GCA_041307365.1 Chromatiaceae bacterium
AGGGGCGCCGCCCGAAGCGCGCCTCCGCCATGTCCTCCAGGATGATCTGTTTGTTGGCGCCGGCCATCAGGTCGATGTAGGCATGGACCTCGTCCAGGGCCTGCTGGTTGCCCTGACCAGCCTCCAGGGAAAAGCCGAGGTCGTCCACGTCGGTGGCGCCGAGCACGGCCTTGATCTCGGCCTGGGGGTTGGCGGAGAGGTGGCCGAGGTAGCCGAGCTTGTTGAAGCTGTTGCGGATCAGGTAGGTCAGGGCATCGTTCAGGGCTGCCGCGGCCGTGCCGCCTTTCGGCTGGACCGGTTGGCCGGCGGCGTAATAGCCGGCCTCCTTGATCAGTTGCTCCAGGTGCAGGACCAGGCGCTGGCGGCGCTCCCGGTTCTCCTCCTGGCGCTCGCGCAGGATCTTGACCGTGCTGGTCGAGGCGGTGCCGTCGTTCCTGCGCCCGACGTACCGGTCGGTCTGCAGATAGGTGCGCAGCTCCCGCCCCAGGGTCTTGTCGTCGTCCAGGCGCAGGATGAGCTGGCCGCCTTCGGTGCTGCTCTGGAGGACGCACCTGGCCTCGTCGTAGAGGGCGTAGTCGTCGGCGAGTGGGGTGACGACCGACAGCACCAGGTCGCCATCGGTACGGGTGCCGTGGGGGTGCAGGTCGCACAGGCGGTTGATGCCGAAGTCCTTGTTGTTGTCCGGGAAGCGGTGCTTGCGCAGGCCCTTGAGGACGTCCTCGAAGATCAGCTCGCCGAGGAACTTGGCCTCCTCGGCGGAGCTTAAGTTGACGTCCTTGATCTCGCGGCTGATGTCGCGCTCCTCGTTGGTGAGGAAGAAGTACTCGTCGCCGTTGCGCCCGATCAGGGTCTCCCGCTCCAGGCGCTGGACGCTGGCCTCGATCTGGTGGCGCAGGGCCAGGCGGTCGGCGTCGATGCGGTCGACGAAGAGGGTGACCAGGTTGTCGACGTTGCCGCGGATCTCATCGACGTAGCGGATCAGGAACAAGGTCTTGAGGACCAGGGCGTCGAAGGGCTCCAGCTTGTCGTTGGCCGTGGCATTGTCGATGGTGGACTTGACGATGCCTTCCAGAAAGCTCTCGATGGCGGGGTAGAAGCGGTAGAGGGGCACCAGGACGCCGACGGGCTGGCCGGCGAGCTGGACGGCGGCGGACTGGAAGGCGTCGAGCATGGAGCGCTCGCCGCGGGCCAGGTGCAGGCCGGTGACCCCGTGGCGGCGGATGGCCTCGAAGACCTTCTGCACCAGTTGGAACTGATAGGGGGCAAAGGGGTAAACGGCGGCGAAGTCGGCGGCGCTGGCGTAGGGCTTGAAGGTCATGCCGACGTCGCGGAAGCTGAGCTGGTTCTTGAGGATGTCGGCCTTGGCGCGGTAGATGGCCTCCAGTTCCGTGGTGGCGGCGTCGGTCTTGCTCAGCAGGCGCTTCTGGATGACCTCGTCGACATTGGCGCTGGACAGGGACAGCCGGGTCTTGAAGCGGCCCTGGATCTTGGAGAAGTCGTTGGCGCGAGAGGCGCGCACCTCGCCGAGGACGGCGTCTATGTCCTCCTGGGAGGTGACGACCACCCAGGCGCGGCCGCCGCAGCGGGTGCCGAGGTTCTCGGTGATGGTCTGCAGGTTGAGCATGAGGCTGGTGTCCTGGCCGATGAACTGGCCGACCTCGTCCACCAGGAAGACCAGGCGGTGGTCCGGGCCGCGGCTGTCGAGGTATTCCTGCACCCAGCGGGTGAAGTTCTCGACGGTGAGCAGGGCGTTGAAGTCGGCCTCGGCCTTGTCGAGCCAGCTCCGCGCCCCTTCGGGGGTCTTGCCGAGGGCGGCGGCGAGGGCCGTGACCAGTTCGTCGGCGTAGAAGCTGTAGCCGTCGCGCTCGGCGATCCAGTCCACCCCGGCGGCGGCGCGGAAGGCGTTCTGAAAGGCGTCGAGCCGACCCATCGTATCCAGGCGCCGTTCCAGGTCGGCCAGATGGGGATGGTCGCCGCTGTAGCCGCGGTGTTCGTTGAAGACCTTGAGGAAGACCCGCAACAGGGTGTCGCGGCCGCTGGCGTTGTCGGCCTTGCTGTCGATGTTGAAGAGGATGGCATCGACGTCTCCGGTCACGGCGCGCTTGATGTCCGCCGCCAGCATGGCGTCCTGGATCTTGCCGTCGAAGAAGTCGATGGCGCGCCAGGTCTCGCCGTCGCGGCTGACCTGGCGGTTGCCGAGGAGGTAGCAGAGGATCTTGAGGAAATGCGATTTGCCGGAGCCAAAAAATCCTGAAATCCAGACACCTACCGCGCCCAGGATGGACGGATCGCCCAGGCGGTCGATGGCCGTGAGGAAGGTATTGAAAAAGCGGCGGAAGTGGATGTCGAGTTCCTTGGTGATGACATACTCCTCCAGCTCCTGCCACACCGAGGCGTCGTCATTCTGGTCGGCCTTGATGACGCCGTTGATGGGGCGGTCGATGGCTTTGGCGAAGAGGTCCTTGATCTGCATGGGGTGCTCCTAGTCCACTAACCGAAAGGCGCGATAGTAGGGCTTGTCCGGCAGGATGCCGAACAGGCGCAAAGCCTGCCCGTCGTAACGGCCGGGGTAGAACAATACCAGGGGGGTGTGGCCGGTGAGGGAGGGCAGGTTGTTGAGCAGGTTGTGGGTGCGCGCCAGGGGGTAGGCGGAGCCAACGCCGGAGACCAGCACCAGGTCCTGTTCCTGGGGGCGGACCTCGTCGGCGAAGAGGCGCGCCAGCTTGGTGGCGTCGAGGGGCGCGGCCAGGGCCTTGAGCAGGCCGTCGTCGCCCTTGGCCGGCCACATGGCCAGGGCCTTGTCGTAGAAGCCCCGCGCCTTGAGATGGCGGACGATGAGGTCGAGGAGGTTGACGTGGGCCAATCGGATGCCGGGACGGCGCTTGGGCACCTGGGCGAGGAGGAAGGCGAGGTGGGCGCGCATCTCGGGTTCCCGCTCGGTTGGGTAGTCGAAGGCGTAGTAGGGGATCTCGTTGCCCAGGCCGCGGCCTTGCAGAAAGTCGTCGGCGGTGAGCCGGTCGAGGATCTTGTCCAGGCGGGAGTTGAAGTCGGCGGTCATGGGGCGAGGTCCAGGCAGCGGAGGACGTAGCCCTCGTTGGCGTCCTTGAGGTAGGCCAGTACCTCGGGGGCCAGGCGCGGGGGCAGCAAGGGGTGGGTACGGCCGCTGGCCAGGTAGCCGGTCTCGCGCAGGATGCCGAAGGCGCGGCTGCGCAGGCTGTCCAGGGTGCCCTGGGACCAGTGGGGCATGGCGGGATCGCGCAGGCGGCAATCCTCGACGTAACGGTCCCAATGGCGGGACGGGAGGGTTTCCTCGAACCGGCGGTAGAGGTCGCGGACCACCCCGTCGAGAAAGTCGCCGAGCAGGGGGGAGTACTTGATGGTGGCGGCGAGGGCCGCCTGGGTGGCCACCGGCTTGTCGCCGTCACGCACCAGGCGCCAGAGGCCATCGGTCATCGTCATAAGCCGGGCACGGATCAGGATCGCCTTGGTGGAGGCCGTGGTGGGGGAGCGCTTGCGCAGTAGGTTGTCGCCTTCGATAGCCTGCTTCCAGCGGGCGCCATCGACGCCCCGGAGCAATAGGTCCGCCACGATGCGGCTCTCTGGCACCATGAGGCCGCCCTTGGTGAAGTTGGCCTGGTAGCGTCCGTCAGGTGGGAGGGCCATGACCTGGAATCATAGCGCACACCCTTGGCTGGTGCACAGGCGGGTGCTGGCCGCCTGGCTCGTCATGGGGAGTCGTTGGTCGAGAGCCGGGCAACCGCTTGGCATAGCGGCTATTCCCATCGAAACAGCCAGGCGGCGACGCCGATGAAGACCAGGGCCAGGGCGGTGAGCAGCAGGACCTGGGGCAGGATGTCCGCCACCAGGGCCCCGTCGATCATGACGCGGCGGGCGGCGTCCACCAGGTGGGTCAGGGGCGAGAGTTGGGAGAAGAAGCGGGCGGCGCTACTGGTGCCCTCCATGGAGAACCAGACCCCGGAGAGCAGGAGCATGGGCCAGGAGATGAGGTTGAGAACTCCATTCGCCAGTTCCTCCGTCCGCCACCGGGAGGCGACGATGAGCCCCAGGCTGATCAGGCAGAGGGCGCCAGCGGCATAGATCAGGATCAGGGCCGCATAGGAGCCGCGCATGGGGAAATCGAGCAGCAGGTCAACGCCCACATAGACAAACAGGCTGGCGATCATCACCACCAGCAGGCGGGATAGCACTTGAGCCGTGAGGACCTCGAAAGGGCTCAGGGGCGTCGCCTTGAGCCGTCGCAGGACGCCGTTCTTGCGATAACGCACGATCACCCAGCCCACCCCCCAGAGGCTGGAGAAGGTCACGTTCATGGCCAGGATGCCGGGGAGTACCCAGTCCGCGTAGCTTAGGGCGGCGCCGTCGCGGGTCCGCCGCTCCAGCACCGCGGCTTCGGACCTGGCCTGTCCACCCGCCCCGGCATCGGCCCCGAGCAGGAGGCGCTCCACCAGATAGCCCCGTGGGGACTCCAGATTGACCCAATAGGCGAGGGGCGCGGGGCGCAGGTCCAGCAGCAGGTCGAGCTGGTGGCGATCCACCTTGACGATGGCGGCCTCGAGGTCGGTCAG
>JBFZDM010000307.1:0-4269 GCA_041307365.1 Chromatiaceae bacterium
ACGCCTGGATCGGCTGGGATTTTCGCCATCACTACGATCGGCTGCACCTGATCGCCAACAACAGTCGCTTTCTGATCCTGCCCGAACATCATTACCCGAACCTCGCCTCGCGCGTGCTGGCGTTGAGCGAACGGCGCCTGTCAGCCTGATCTTCGCCGGTCGCCGCCAGCCCGACTTCCGCAAGCCGCCTACCCTGGCCCATGGCCGCATCGAGCAGCGGGCGCTCTGGACATCCGCCCGCCTCAACGACTACCGGGATTTTCCAGGCGTCGGCCAGGCCTTCGTCATCGAGCGCCACAGCATCGAGAAGAAGACCGGCAAGACCTCGACCGAGACCGTCTACGGGGTGACCCGTCATCCGCGCGACACCGCCGATGCCGCCCGGGTACTGACCTTCAACCGTGGCCACTGGGCGGTCGAAAATGGCTGTCATTACACCCTGGACACTACGCCCTGGACTGGAACTGGGACGAGGACCGGTGCACCATCCGCACCGGCCACGGCCCCGCGAACATCACCGCGCTACGCCGCTTCGCCATCGGCGTCATCCAGGCGAAGTCCCGCGACACCGTCGCCGCCACCCTCCAACGTCTGGCGCGCAACGTCCGCCGGGTGTTCGACTACCTGCGCATGACCGAGAACGCCCGCCGCCGCCCGCCGGTCCGGCTCGCGCCGGTGGGCAAGAACGGACCTGCCGTGGCGATATGGGATCTTGACTCATTTGCGCGGAAGAACCTTTTCAAGGCATCCTAGCCCCGCCCGGGGCCCTGCCATCCTATGACAACAACCATGTGGTCCAGCCGTTTCACCGCCGCCGCCATTGCCGATCGCCTGGCCCTCGCCGGCGGGCAGGAGGATACGCGGCTGGAACATGCCGCTGACGGCGCCGTCCCGCCCCAACCGGCGTCCGTGCTCCTGCCCCTGATCCGCCCCGCTTACGACCGGGAGCGGGATCCCTCCTGGCGCCTGCTCTTCATCCGCCGCGCCAGGCACGCGCATGATCGCCACAGCGGCGAGGTAGCCTTTCCCGGCGGGCGCGCGGACCCTGGCGACCCACACCCGGTGGCCACCGCCCTGCGGGAGACCGAGGAAGAACTCGGCCTGGATCCTCGCCAGATCGAGGTCCTGGGCCAGATGCGCCCCTTTCGCACCGTCAGCGGTTATCTGGTGACGCCCGTGGTGGGCCTTATCCCCTGGCCGGTGGCGCTGAGGCCAGAGCCGACCGAGGTGGCGGAGGTCTTCAGCCTGCCCCTCGACTGGCTGCGGGAGCCCGCCCATCGCCACAACCGCCTCTGGCCAGCCCCAGGCCACCCCGAAGCGCGGCAGGTGATCTTCTACCAGGAACGCGACGGTCGTTGCCTTTGGGGCGTGAGTGCCTGGATCACGGTCGATTTTCTGCGCTGTCTGGAGCCTTGGGATTAGCCAGGGCGGGCTGGCGGTGGCTCCGCGCCTCGCGGGAAGGGGGGCAGCCCATCCACCCGAGTGGGCAAGGGCATCGGACCCAGAGGTTCGCCGGGCTCAATCATACCGCCGCGTCAAAAACATGGCGTCCCCGTAGCTGAAGAAACGGTAGCCCGCGGTGACGGCGTGACGATAGGCGGCCATGATGGCTGGGTAGCCGCTGAAGGCGGAGACCAGCATCAGCAGGGTGGATTCCGGCAGGTGGAAGTTGGTGATGAGGGCGTCCACCACCCGGAAGCGATAGCCAGGCCGAATGAAGAGCCGGGTGTCGCCGCGATAGGGGGCAAGGACACCGCTGGCGGCGGCGGTCTCCAGGCTGCGCACGCTCGTCGTCCCCACCGCCACCACCCGCCCTCCCTTGGCGCGGGTCTGTTCGATCCGGGCGCAAACGCCTTCAACCACCTCCAGCCATTCCGCATGCATGGGGTGCTCATCCAGGTCCTCCACCCGCACCGGCTGGAAGGTGCCGGCGCCGACGTGCAGGGTGAGGTGGGCGGAGCCGACGCCCAGGGCCGCCAGCCGCGCCAGCATGTCCGCGTCGAAATGGAGCCCGGCGGTCGGCGCCGCCACGGCCCCCAGGCGGCGGGCATAGAGGGTCTGGTAACGTTCCAGGTCCGCCGCTTCGTCGGGGCGCTGGATGTAGGGCGGCAGGGGCATGTGGCCGTGCCGCTCCATGAGTTCCGGGAAGTCCGAATCCAGGGTCCGCAGATGAAAGAGATCGCCCTCGCGGCCCAGGCATTCCAGGACCTCCCCGGACTCCAGCCGTAGCCGCCCGCCGGTCCTGGGCGGCTTGCTCGAACCTACATGGGCCAGGGCCTGGTCCGGCCCCAGCAGACGTTCCACCAGGATTTCGATCCGCCCGCCGCTCTCCTTGCGACCAAAGAGGCGGGCGCGCATGACGCGGGTATCGTTGAAGACCAGCAGATCGCCTGGCCGCAAGAGGTCCGGCAGATCGGCGAAAAGGCGGTCCTCCACCCGGCCGCTCGGGCCGTCCAGGCACAGGAGGCGGCTCGCCCCCCGCCGTTCCAGCGGCCGTTGGGCGATGAGTTCCGGCGGCAGGTGGAAGTGAAAGTCCGAGCGTTTCATGGCGCCGATGATACCGGAAAGCGAGCCCGGGCCGGACCTGAAGGGGGTTGCGTTGCAGGCGTCCACTGAATTCGGCCCTTGCCCCGCCAGCGGGACAGGCTATACTTGGCGCCTGCCTGCAGAGGCGCCGCCGGGGTGGCGAAACTGGTAGACGCATCAGACTCAAAATCTGACGGTAGTGATACCGTGCCGGTTCGAGTCCGGCCCTCGGTACCAACAAAGATAAGGGCTTAGCGGAGACGCTAGGCCCTTTTTCTTTGGGTGAATGGCTCCATGGCGCACTCATGGTCGTTATTGCCGATGGGCATCCCCGCCGCGGTCATGTAGCGCGACAGCCGATTTGAGAAAAAAACGACAGCCGATTTCCCAGAATCCAGCGCTTCGGCAGGCTAGCAATCCGGTGAACGTCTGGCATCGCGACATGCGCCGGATTGCCCAAGGAATTCATGATGGTACGCTTATGGATCTAGCCACTCTGTGCTAACCGGTCATAACCGCTCCAGCCATCCGTATGGAGATAGATCGGCGCGGCCTTTATGACCCGCGGGCCGTGTGCATCGACTGGAACGGAGCCAAACTCGGCTACCTGCCACGTCTGGACGCCCGTTGCCGTCTCCCAGTTCCTCGACCGCGGCGAGCACCTGACCGCCCGCATCGCCGCCCTGGCCGAGTACCGCGACCCGTGGCGGCGCATCCCGGTTGAGGTTTTCTCACCCAGCGCTTCGCCCGCGGCATCTGGGAGGGTGATCGCCTCCCCGCCCTGGTCTTCGACGGCGAGCAGTGTCCGGAAACGACGCTGCGGCTGGCACTCATGGAGCTTGGAGAAGGCGCCCAGGGTCCGAGCTGGACCGCCCGCACCCAGGCCCTTCTGGCCACGCAAGGCCCCTTCCGCCTCGCCTGGCTGGAGGCCCTGGTCCGCATCGCCGACTGGCGCGCCACCCGGCAAGAGCAGGTCTCAGGTGGCGGACAGGAGGCTTAGGCCGTGGACAAGCGCCGCCTCGCGCAGCTTGCTATCGAACACACCGAAACGGACTTCAGCCCCGGACCCGACCAACTCCCTCAGGGCCAAAACGGCCGCCAGGTGCACGCTGTCGTAGCCGCGAAGCCCATGGCGCTCTGCCAGATCCCCGGCGCGTCGTACCAGTGGCTCGGTAACGGCCAGCACCTCGATCGAGGCCCAGCGGCGCTCGAACTCGATGATCAGCGCCGGCAGGGCTGCTCCATCGACCCGGCCCATCCGCACCGCCCGGGAGAAGGTTGCCCGCATCTCCGCGTAGGCGATCAGATGGGTCGCCACCGCGGCGGCCTGGGCGACCGCCCTGCCAACGGATTCCGCCCCCGGCTCGACGACGAACAGTTTCGCCAGGGCCGAGGTATCCAGGTACAGGATCACCCCCGGTCCCCGAGCAGCAGATCGCTCAGCAAGGGTTCACCGGACGGTGCCGCGGGGATCGGGTGTGGGACAGGACCGATCCGGCCACCGTCTCCGGCGCGCACCCAGGGCTGGGCCCGTAGCCGAGCAAGTGCGTCCGCCTCCGACTCCTTGGCCTGGGTCTGGCAAATCGCGGTCATCCGCACGATGGGGCGCCCGTGGGATGTCACCACCACCTCCTCCCCCGCCGCCGCCCGGTGCAGGTACTCGGACAACCGGTCTTTCAGATCGCGCACCGCAACTTCCATCGCCGCCTCCAAAGTAGCCACGGGGTCAAGATAATGGCCACA
>JBFZDM010000321.1:0-6796 GCA_041307365.1 Chromatiaceae bacterium
GGGGGCGAGATCAAGCGCATCGGCTCCGAATACCGCTTTCTGGCCGAGAACCTGGGCCTGCCGGTGGATGACTTTGCCATGGCCATCCATCCCGGGCCAGGGGACCTTACCTTTGCCGCTGACCTCATTCGAGGCCAGGGGCTAGGGGAGGGCTATGCTGTCCTCTGCCCCTTTACCACCCGTCCCCAGAAGCATTGGTTCGAGGACCGCTGGGCCGCCCTGGCGGGTCGCATTCAGGAGGGGCTGGGCTTGCCGGTCTTGCTCCTCGGCGGCCCGGCTGACCGCGAAGCGGCGGCCCGAATCCGCGCCCAGACGGGTCTGGATCTCCGGGATCTGACGGGCCGAACCAGCCTGCTCCAGGCCGCCGCCCTGATCCAGCGCAGCCAACTGGTGATTGGCGTGGACACGGGACTGGGTCATATGGGCATTGCCTTTGGCCGGCCAAGCCTGTTGCTTTTCGGCTCAACCTGTCCCTACCTGGAAACGGGCCAGGCCAATGCCAAAGTGCTTTATCACTCCAGACCCTGTTCCCCCTGCAAGCGGCGGCCGACCTGTCATGGCGCCTACGATTGCATGAGAGACATCGAGGTGGATGAGGTGACAAGGGCGGCTCGGGCCCTGCTGGAGGCAACCCCATGAGGGTGCTTCACGTCGAAGGTGGTCGCCATCTCTATGGCGGGGCGCGCCAGGTCCTTTATTTGCTGGAAGGCCTGGCGCAACGGGGCCAGACTAATGGCCTGATCTGCCCCACCGGCAGCCAGATCGCGGAGGCGGCCGCCCCTCACGCTCAGGTCCTGGTCATGCCCATGGGCGGCGATCTGGACCTGGCCCTGATTCCCCGCATCTATCGCCGCATCCGCGACTTCAGTCCTGACATCCTCCATCTGCACAGCCGTATCGGCGCCGATGTCATGGGCGGTATCGCCGGGCGCTTGGCGGGGGTGCCCGTGGTCCACTCGCGCCGGGTCGATAACCCGGAGCCAAGTTGGGGCGCGATGCTCAAATACCGGCTCCATGATCGGGTAATCGCCATCTCCGAGGGCATAGGCGAGGTCCTTCTGGCGGCCGGGCTGCCACGGGACAAGCTGAGGGTGGTACGCAGCGCGGTGGATTTTCATGCCTTCGGGGGGGCTTGTGATCGCGAGATCCTGAGAGACCGGCTGGGCGTGCCCGTCACTGACCCCTTGATCGGTGTCGTGGCCCAACTCATCGTCCGCAAGGGTCATCGCTTCCTGATCCAGGCCCTGCCAGCCCTGGTGGAAGAGTTTCCCGAGCTGCGGGTCCTGTTTTTTGGCCAGGGTCCCGAGGCCAAGATCCTGGAGCGGCGCATCGGCATCTCAGGTCTGACGAACCATGTCAAGCTCTGTGGCTTTCGCGATGACCTGCCGGAGTTGCTGCCCTGCCTGGACCTGCTGGTCCATCCGGCCACCCTGGAGGGGCTGGGGGTCTCCCTGCTCCAGGCCGCGAGCGCCGGGGTGCCCATCATCGCCAGCCGGGTGGGCGGCATCCCCGAGGCGGTACGCGAGGGCGTCAACGGCCTGCTGGTGCCTCCCGGCGATGTCGAGGCCTTGGGCGAGGCGATCGGCAAACTGCTGCGCGATCCCGACCTGGCCCGCCGTCTCGGCCGCGGCGGGCGCGTCCTCATGAGCGCCGAGTTTTCCATCCCGGCCATGGTGGAGGGCAATCTGGCCGTCTATAGGGAGCTGCTGGCCAAAGGGAAGGGCAAGGATCGCCATGTCTGAGCCAGCAAGCCTTCAGATCATTGGTAGCAAGGCCCTGGGCGGGGCCGAGCGCTGGTTTGCGCGCTTCTCCCGCGCCCTGGCGGAGACGGGAGCGAGGGCGGAACTGGCCATTCGCGCCGGGAGCGAACTTGAAGGTCTGGATCTGGGCCCCTTGCCGCTGCATCGCTTGCCGTTTCGCACCGTCTGGGATCCCCTCTCCCGGCGGGAGTTAAGCCGACTCATCACCAGTGTCCTGCCGGATATCGTCCAGACCTACATGGGCCGGGCCACACGCCTGACCCGCTTGAAACCAGGCCAGGGTCCGGTGCATGTGGCTCGCCTCGGCGGCTACTATGCCCTGCATCCCTATCGCTATGCCCAGGCCTGGATAGGGAATACCAAGGGCTTGTGTGACTGGATGGTCCAGAACGGCCTGCCGGCGGCGGGGGTTCATCACATCTACAACTTCATCGATCCGGCCCAGCCCGTCGCAACCGAGCGGATTCGGGCCCTGCGTCTGGAACTCGGTCTGCCGGATGAGGCCTGGCTGCTGGTTAGCGCCGGGCGCTTCGTCCCGGTCAAGGGCATAACCCATCTCATTGAGGCCATGGCCAGGCTGCCCGCGGCCATCGAAGATCGCCCATTGCACCTGGTGCTGCTCGGGGATGGGCCACTTGGGCCTCAATTGCGCCGTCAGGCCCAGGGGTTGGGCATTGGCGATCGCATCCACTGGGCCGGCTGGCGCACCGAGCCAGGTCCCTTTTTTCAGATGGCGGACCTGGTGGTCTTTCCCTCCCTGGAGGAGGAGACCTTGGGCAATGTGATCCTGGAGGCCTGGACCTGGTCCAAGCCCTTGGTTACCAGTTTGTTTCGCGGCGCGCGGGAGATCGCCCGCCACGGCGAGGATGCCTGGTGCCTGCCCTGCGGGGATAGCCAGGCCCTGGCGGAGGGGATAGCCGTGGTGCTGGGGGATGCCAATCTGCGCCAGGCCCTCGCCCTGGCGGGCCAGGCCCGGGTCCAGGCCGAGTTTGCGCGCGGACCCATCATGGATCGCTACCGGGAACTCTATCGCCAACTCGCCAGCGCTACGCCCTGATCCCTATCGCCGCCATGGCTCCCCGTGTCTCCATCCTCATGTACCACCAAGTGGGCGACTTCCCGCCCATGAAGGCGCACCGGGCCAACTATTGCGACCATCGGCGTTTCGCCCGTCAGATGGGGTTTCTCCATGCCCTGGGCTTCGAGGTGCTGGACTTGGATCAGGCCTTGGCGGGCCTGTTCGGCGAGGGGCCTCCGCCCGCCAGGTCCCTTGCCCTGACCTTCGACGATGGATATGACAATTTCGCGGAATATGCCCTGCCAATCCTGACCCGTTACGGCTTCACCGCCACGGTCTATGCCATCAGCGGCTGGCTTGGCCAGCCCATCCAGTGGTATGGCCAGGAGCCGGGCCGTGCCAGGCCCAGACTCATGGATGCCGGTCGGCTGCGCGAGATCCAGGCCGCGGGCATGACGATTGGCTCCCATACCGTCACCCACGCCCGCCTGGCCGAGATAGCCCCCGAGGCCAAGCGCCGGGAACTGACCGTCAGCAAGGCGACCCTGGAGGATTTGCTGGGGACCGAGGTGCGCCATCTGTGTTATCCCTTCGGCAGTTTCGATCTGGATGCGGTGCGTGCCGCCGGTGAAACCGGCTATGTCAGCGCCACGACCTGCTTACGGGGCCCGGCCACGGCGGCGGATCATCCCCTGCTCTTGCCGCGCAAGGCCATCTCCTTCGGCGATAACCTGCTTGGCTTTGCCTGGAAGCTCGGCTTCAAGCAGGCCCCCAAGCCAGACCTGGTTGCATGGCGCCAACGGCTGAGCCAGAGTCCGGTGCTCTGATCCCAGGTCGATTCCCCGTACCGCCTTGCCCCTCCAACGAAAAACCCCATTCAGTCCCTATGCTAGACTGCCGACCCTCTTCCTGCTCTAGGGATGCCACCCCTTGATCCGGCTCTACAGCCTGCTGCTTTACCTCGCCCTGCCCTTTGCCCTGCTGCGCCTCCTGTGGCGTAGCTGGCGTTCCCCGGCCTATCGTCAGCGCTGGGGGGAGCGGCTTGGTTTTTATGGCGGCCAACCCCTGGCCGCCGGGCTTTGGATCCATGCGGTCTCGGTGGGGGAGACCCAGGCCGCCGCGCCCCTCATCAAGCATTTTCTCGATCATTACCCCGAGCAGGGGGTCATGATCACCACCACCACCCCGACCGGGTCCGTGCGCCTGCGCGCCCTCTTCGAGGACCGGGTCCGGCATGTCTATGTCCCCTTCGACCTGCCGCCGGTCCTGAATCGCTTCCTTGATCGCGTTCGGCCGCGCCTGGCGCTGGTGATGGAGACAGAGATCTGGCCCAACATGCTGCGCCTCTGCGAGCGGCGCGGCATCCCGGTGATCCTGGGTAATGCCCGTCTCTCGGCCCGTTCCGCCCGTGGCTATGCCCGTCTCGATGGCTTCGCCCGCGATACCTTCTCCCGCCTGTCCCTGGTCGCGGCCCAGGCGGAGGACGACGCCCGGCGTTTCATCGAGCTGGGCGTGCCGCCGGAACGGGTCAAGGTCACGGGCAGCATCAAATTCGACCTGCGTCAGCCCGCCAGTCTGCAGGAGGGCGCCGAGGTCATGCGCCGCCTCTGGGGCAGTGATCGCCCCGTCTGGGTGGCGGCCAGCACCCATGAGGGCGAGGAAGAGCCGCTGCTGGCGGCCCATCGCCAGATTATGGCGAAACTGCCCCGAGCCCTGCTGGTCCTGGTGCCGCGCCACCCCGAACGCTTCGAGCGGGTCGCCACCCTGGCCAGCCGCCAAGGTCTGCCCCCCGTCCGCCGTTCAACCGGCGCGGCCTGCGGGCAGGACAAGGCCCTGTTCCTGGGCGACACCATGGGCGAGCTACCGGTCCTGATCGCGGGGGCGGATGCCGCCTTCATGGGTGGCAGCCTGGTGCCGGTGGGTGGACATAATCTGCTGGAGGCGGCGGCGGCGGGGGTGCCGGTGGCCATAGGCCCCCATGCCTTCAACTTCGCCCAGATCACGGAACTGCTGGTCCAGGAAGGCGCGGCGGTTCAGGTGGCGGATGCCGATGAGCTGGCGAGCCTCATGATCGACTGGCTGAGCGACGCGACGGCGCGGGCGCGCATCGGCGAGAATGGCCGGCGCGTCGTGGAGCGGAATCGGGGTGCCCTGGCGCGGTTGATCGCCCTGGTGGAGTCCCTGGATCCGGCCTTGGGGTCTTCGGATCCCAAGCCCTGACTTAATGCCCTGACTTATTGAGCTGGGCCGGTTTCCGCCTGAATTTGTGTTCAGGCGGAAAGGCGCTAGAAGACGAAGCGCTCGGGTTTCGGCGCCTTGGCCAGGGCGGGCACCGAGGTCTCGAACAGGCTCAGGCGGCTGATGCCATCCTTGGTACGGGTGATCAGGGTTGCCTCCATGGCCGGATCCTCGCCGATGATGGCGAAGAGGCGGCCGCTCAGGGCGAGCTGGGCCTCGAGACCCGCCAGGGCCCGGTCATCCGGCAGGGAGCCGGTGACGACAATGACGTCGAAGGGACCGCCATCGATATGACCGGCGAGGCCGTCGCCTTCGCGCACCTCCAGCCGCCGCGGATCCACATCAGCCAGGTTTGCCCGCGCCAGGGCGGCAAGGGCGGGGTCTATCTCCAGGCTCACCACGGCGCCGCCCAAGTGGTTCAGACAGGCGGTGAGATAACCGCTGCCGGCGCCAATCTCCAGGATGCGGTCCTCCGGGCGGATGGTCAGGGCCTGCAGGAGGCGGGCGACGACCTTGGGGGCGAGCATGAATTGGTCCCCACCCAAGGGTACCTCGATATCGGCATAGGCCAGTCCACGATAGGCGTCGGGGACGAAGCGCTCCCGTGGTATGGCGGCCAGGATATCCAGCACCCGGTCGTCGATGACGCCCCAGGGGCGGATCTGCTGCTGGATCATGTTGAAACGGGCGGTGTCGAGGTTGATATCCATCGCGAGTCCTGTCTGAATTCGGTGGTCATGAGGGGCACGGGTGGGAGTGATGCGGGCCGGCGGGGTCAGGGCCGGGCGCGGCGACGGCAACGCTTGCCAAGACTACGGATTTCGACCCCGCCGGGCAAGCCGTGAAGGTGGATTTTGGCGGGGCTTCCCCCTTTCAGGTCTTGCCGTAGAGCGCCAGGGGGAAGCCCTCGGTGATGAGGATGACCGGCTCGCCCTCGATGATGATGCGGTAGGTGCGAAAGATACGCTCGCCGCCGTCCTCGGCCTGCTCGACGCCGATCTCCATGACCTCGCGGTAGCTCTCCAGGCCGCTGTCGCGGATCAGGACGCCGATGCCGATCTCTCGGTCGATGAGACGCTGGCGAAAGGCCGCCGGGATCAGGTCGGCGCGGATGACGGAGAAGGCCTCGGCATAGGTGCGGCCGCTGTCGCCACCGATCAGCCGAGCCTGGCGGATCAGCACCCGGTCGCCGGCGCTGACCTGGATCCAGTCCACTGGGCGCTCGGCGATCCTGAAATCCTGTTCCAGGGTGCGCACCTCCACCGGCTCCCAGAAATAGGCCTCCAGGATTTTGGTGACGGTGCCATCGGTGACCAGCAGGGCGCGCAGAAAGGGCGGCAGGTCGGCCAAGGGCAGCCGCTGGCCGCCCTTCCGGGCCAGGGCGCCGTCACGCAGGAAGCCCTCGGAGCGGAAGCGATTGGCCCCGCCGGGGAGGGTGGTTTTATCGTAGTAGCGCTCGACCACTTGGGGTAAAGGCCTGGTGAGGGTCGCAATGGCCAAGGATTATAGCGAGCCCAGCCCAGGCCCGCGCGGCCATCTGGTTCGAAAGTTTTGGTGGACCCGGACGTCGGCGCCCCCCTGCTGGAACCGTTGCTCGCGCGCCACCCCTACCTGACCGCGTTTGCGGCCTCGCCTGCTTGCGCCATCGTGCGCGTGAAGATTGGTCCGTACCAACTGGTCAGCCACTTCCACCGGGACGTCGCATGGCGCATTCCGGCCTAGAGCAGCTGGGGATCGCGTCAAGCCGCTGCCGCCGAAGGCGGCCAGCGCCGGGGTTGGC
>JBFZDM010000334.1:0-4556 GCA_041307365.1 Chromatiaceae bacterium
TGCGCACCCGGTTGGGGTTGGCCGGGCTGTAGGCGGGATGCCCCAGCAGATGGCGGACCCGCGCCAGGGTCTCCGGGCCCTTGGCGCTGGCCTGGATGGCGAACCATTTGTCGAGGACCAAGGGATCGCCGGCCCAGGTGGCGTAAAAGACTGCCAGCGCCTCCTCGCCCGCCGCACCGCCCGCATCCACCAGGAGCCGCAGGGCGGCGATCTGGTCGGTCATGTTGTGGCGGGCATCGAACTGGGCGCGGCAGAGGCCCAGGGCCTCGGCATCGCCCGCCGCCGCCAGATAGGCGAGACAGAGGTTTTTGAGGGCGCGCCGGCCAATGGCCTCGGGGCTGGGTTCGTAGGGGCCGGTCTCCCGATGGCGCGCGTAAACGGCCAGGAGTTCCCCGCGCAGCTCGGTGGCGATGCCGGCCGTCAGGGTCTCCCGGGCGCGGTGAATACCCTCCACATCGACCAGCTCCATCTGGTCGGCCAGATAGGACTCGCTGGGCAGTGTCAGGATCTCCGCCAGCAGGGCCGGTTCCGCCCGCGTATCCGCGAGGGCGCGGCGAAAGGCGGCGACATAGCCCGCCGGGATCGGCCGCCCAGGGTCCGCCATCAGCGTCAGCAGCAGGCGCTGGGAGAGGGTCTGGGCCGCCTCCCAGCGGTTGAAGCCATCGCTGTCCTGGGCCATGAGGGACAGGAGTTCCTCGTCGCCATAGTCGAAGCGGACCTTGACCGGAGCGGAGAAGCCGCGCAGCAGGGAGGGCAGGGGCGGCTCCGGCACCTCGACGAAGCGAAAGACCTGCTCCGGCTCCCGGACCTCCAGCACCCGGGTGCGGGCGGCGGGCGCCACGTCCTCCCCCGCCAGCCGCAAGGGCAGATCCCGGCCCTGGCGGTCGAGGAGACCCAGGGCGAGGGGGATGTGCAGGGGTTCCTTGTGGGGCTGCCCCGGGGTGGGCGGCGTGTGCTGGCGCACCCGGAGGTCGTAGGTCCGGGCGGCCGCGTCGTATGCCCCGGCGATGTCCAGCTCAGGCGTGCCGGCCTGGCTGTACCAGAGCTTGAACTGGCTCAGGTCGCGCCCGCTCGCCGCCTCCATGCAGGCGACGAAGTCGTCCGTGGTTACCGCCTGACCGTCGTGGCGGGAGAAATAGAGATCGGTGGCCCGCCGAAACAGCCCGGGCCCCAGCAGCCTGGCCAGCATCCGCGCCAGCTCGGCCCCCTTCTCATAGACGGTGGCGGTGTAGAAGTTATTGATCTCGATGTAGGATTCCGGCCGGACCGGATGGGCCAGGGGCCCGGCGTCCTCGGCGAACTGGCGGGCGCGCAGCATGCGCACGTCGGCGATGCGCTTGACGCCCCGGGAACCCCGGTCGGCGGAGAACTCCTGATCGCGAAAGACGGTGAAGCCCTCCTTGAGGCTCAACTGGAACCAGTCGCGGCAGGTGACGCGGTTGCCGGACCAGTTGTGGAAGTATTCGTGGGCGATGACCCCCTCGACCCACTGGAAGTCCTGGTCGGTGGCCGTGTCCGGGCTCGCCAGCACGGCCTTGGCGTTGAAGATATTGAGGCCCTTGTTCTCCATGGCGCCCATGTTGAAGTGGCTGACGGCGACGATGTTATAGACATCCAGGTCGTACTCGCGCCCGTAGTGGTCCTCGTCCCAGCCCATGGCGTTCTTGAGGGCCCTCATGGCGTGGCCGCACTGGTCCAGATTTGCCGGCTCCACCCAGATGTTGAGGGGTACCTTCCGCCCCGAGGCGGTGCGGAAGCGGTCCGAGACGCGGCTCAGGTCCCCCGCGACCAGGGCGAAGAGGTAGCTCGGCTTGGGGAAGGGGTCGTCCCAGTGAACCCGGTGGCGGCCCTCCGGCAGGTCCTCGGCCCCGGCCGGGTTGCCATTGGCGAGCAAGACGGGATACAGGGCCTTGTCCGCCTCCAGGTTGACGGAGAAGCGGGCCATGACATCCGGCCGATCAAGGAAATAGGTGATGCGGCGGAAGCCCTCGGCCTCGCATTGGGTGCACAGCATGCCATTGGAGAGATAAAGCCCCTCCAGGGCCGTGTTGCGGTCCGGGTGGATGCGCACCCGCGTCCGCAGGCGGCAGCGGTCCGGCACCTGGAACAGGGTCAGGGATTCGGCATCGACGGCATAGTCGTCGGCGGTCAGGGCCTGGCCGTCGAGGGCGATCGATTCCAGTTCGAGTTGTTCCCCATCGAGCCTCAGGCCGCCATGGCTCCGCGCGGCGGCCGGGTTGCGACGCAGGTCCAGGATGGCCTCGACCAGGGTCTCCTCCGCCCCGAGCTGGAAGGCGAGGTCCACCTGGTCGATAAGGAACTCGGGGGGGCTATAGTCCTGGAGGCGGATGGGGGTGGGGCTGGTGTGAACCATGGAAATCCTCGCGCGACTGATGGGGACGCCTTGACGGGAACCAGTCCTGGGCCTTACAAGGGCAGGCGTGGGCCTGGGCCGGAGCCAAGTATGTTATTCCGGGCCGCCGTGCCCGATTTCAACCTTCACCCGTCAGCCGCGTCCCGGAAAGACGCCCAGAAACAGGCGAAAAGTATGCCGAAAGTTGTGATCTACACCACGCTCATGTGCCCCTATTGCGTCCGCGCCAAGCATCTTCTGCAACGTAAGCAGGTGCATTACCAGGAAATCCGCGTCGATCTGGATCACGATCAGTTGCGCGCCATGATGAGGCTCAGCCAGCGCCGGACTGTGCCCCAAATCTTCATTGACGATTTCCATGTCGGTGGCTATGACGACATGGCCGCCATGGAGGCCCGCGGCGAACTCGACCCCCGGCTCGGCCTATGAGCCAGGTCGCCCGCCCGGAAGCCAGTGCGCAAGCCGGCCAGCGCCTGGACAAGTGGCTCTGGGCCGCGCGCTTCTTCAAGACCCGCCAACTGGCCACCGAGGCTATCCATGGCGGCAAGATCCAGGTGGAGGGCCAGCGCGCCAAGCCCGGCCGCGCCATCCGCCCTGGCGCCCGGCTGATCATCCACAAGGATTCCCTGTGCTGGGAGATCGAGGTGCTGGCCCTCGCCACTCAGCGCCGGCCCGCCGCCGAGGCTGCCCTTCTCTACCAGGAAGGGGAAGAGAGCCACCGGCGCCGGCAGGAAGCAGTGCGTGAACGCCGCGACTTGGGGTCCCTCGCCGACCGTCCCGGCCGCCCGACCAAGCGCGACCGGCGCCTGATCCACCGCTTCACCGAACCGGCGGAAACCTGATAAGGAGCCTTGCCGATGGACAACGAGATGTTTCGCCAGGCCTACCAGGCCATCAATGAGCGCTTTTGCCCCTTCGAGAAGACCATCCTGACCCGTCATGGCGATTGTTGCCGGGCCGAACGTTTTTGTATCGCCGAGCGCGAGGGGGTGCGGTGCGGCGCCGACGCCTCCCAGGCGCGTTGCGAAGCCTTCCTGGCGCTGGCGCGCCAGAATGCCCGCTTTGCCCTCAAGGCCACCGATCAGCGCACCGCACTGCCCCATGCCAAGGCCATGCGCGTCCAGGTCGGCGGCCTGCGTGGCCTCCACGCCGCCCTGGAGCCCGACCAACCTGTCCCTCAACGGATCCCCGACATAGACCGGATCCTGGACGCCGCCGTCGCCCGCTTTGGCGATCTGGCGGAGTTGCCCTTCCAGCCCATCATCCAGCAGATCGCCGCCTTTCAGGGCCGTAAGCGCTCGCGGGACAAGCGCCGCGACAGCTAGGGGCCGTTCGGTACCCTTCCGGTATCAAGCCCATTGCCTCTGGCATCAAGGCGTCTTCAGAGTTCCAGGGAGCGCAGGTAGGCGCGAAAGTCCTCGCCCAGGTCCTGGTGGGCCAGGCCATATTCGACCTGGGCCTGAAGGTAGCCCAGCTTGCTGCCGCAGTCGTAGCGCTTGCCGCGGAAGGGGTAGGCGATGACTGGCTCATCCTTGAGCAGGGCGGAGATGGCATCGGTGAGTTGGATTTCGCCGCCCTTGCCGCGCCCGGTAGTCTCCAGCTTGGCGAAGATGCGCGGGGTGAGCAGATAGCGGCCGACCACGGCCAGATTGGAGCGGGCCTCCTCGGGCGCGGGTTTTTCGTTGATGGAGGTTACCCGCAGTTCGCCGTTTGCACCTTGCTCGGTCTCGACAATGCCGTATTTGTTGGTCTCGTCCCAGGGCACCTCTTCCACGCAGAGGATGGAACAGCCATGGCGTTCGTACATGTCCGCCATCTGGGCCATGGCGCCCTGGCCATCGCCCTTGATGAGGTCGTCCGCCAGCAAGACGGCGAAGGGCTCGTGGCCCACCACCGGCTTGGCGCAGAGGACGGCATGGCCCAGACCCAGGGCCTCGGCCTGGCGCAGATAGACGCAACTCACATGGGCCGGCAGTATGTTGCGGACTATCTCCAGCAAATCCGTTTTGCCGGCATTGGCGAGTTCCATCTCCAGTTCGTAGGCCTTGTCGAAATGGTCTTCGATCGAGCGCTTGGCCCGGCCGGTGACGAACACCAACTGGCTGATGCCCGCCGCCTCGGACTCCTCCGCCGCATACTGGATGAGCGGCTTGTCCACCACGGGCAACATCTCCTTGGGGCT
>JBFZDM010000359.1:0-3507 GCA_041307365.1 Chromatiaceae bacterium
CACCAGCACCCCCGGTCAGTGTGGCGGCCGCCCCTGCATCCGCGGCATGCGCATACGCGTGAGCGACATTCTTGAGATGCTCGCCGAGGGGGTTAGCGCCGCGGAGATCCTCACCGATTTCCCGGACTTGGAGCCGGCTGACATCAGGGCTTGCCTGTTGTTCGCCGCCCACCGCACCGAGATTCCGCGGTTGGTCGCATGAAGGTTTGGTTGGATGCGCAGTTGCCGCCCGCGCTGGCGCCTTGGTTAGACGCCGCGTATGGGATCGCCTGCCAGGCGGTGCGCGATCTTGGACTGCGAGACGCCGACGATCAGACCATCTTCCAGTTGGCCCGTGACGCCGGGGACGTCGTGATCCTGAGCAAGGACAGCGATTTCGTCGATCTCGTGCTGCGCCTCGGCCCTCCGCCGCAGATCCTTTGGCTCACTTGCGGCAACCTCACCAATCGTCGGCTGAGGACGTTATTGGACGAGGTCTTGGCTGACGCCTTGACGCTGCTGGCCACCGGCGTTGCCGTGGTGGAGGTCGGCGACCGCTGAGAGACAGTCGCCAATCGGGCGGCCAAAGGGTTCGGCCACGGCGGTGTACCGCAGGGTCCGACAGGATCCAAAGCCGACAGGGTCCGTGGGGTCAGAGGGGATAGGGGATAGGGAGAGAGGTAGTCGATGAACTCCAGCTAGTCGCGTTGGTTGGCCCGGAAACCCGCCAACCCGGGAACACCACAACCCAGGCGACGCGCGGCTGGACATTCCCCAGAAAGTTTTTATGCCCCGATCAGATAAGCCGTAAAAGGCCCGAAAAGGGCCTTTCCAGACCTCTGCCCGAGGGCGAAACCAACATTCATCTAATTGAATAACAACATAATTGTGTAGAAATGCCTGTCGCGGATTGACTAAATAAGGGAAATCCCTTAGCATGGCCGCCTCCTGAGATAATGATTTGTCAAGAGGTTGAGATCATGAACCTGGATGTCCGCACCCTGATTCTCGCGGCGAGCATACTAACCATCTCCCCGCTGAACCCGGCCATGGCGAACCTGGCCCATGCATCCCCCACCCCCAACGTCGAGGGCGACGGTCCTGGCGATGCCGAAGCGCCAGCCAAGGATGATGCCAAGGGCAATGGAGGGGATACCCCCAAAACAGCCAAGTCGAAGTCCGGTCTGAAGAAGGCCAAGGCCAAGCACTCCGGCAACCACACCAACTCGGATCTACACTGCCTGGCCCTCAATATTTATCATGAGGCGGGCGCCGAACCACACGCCGGTAAGCAGGCGGTCGCCGCCGTCACCCTCAACCGGGTCAAGTCTGATGCCTTTCCCGATTCGGTTTGTAGCGTCGTCAAGCAACGCAACAAGAAGGCCTGCCAGTTCTCCTGGTGGTGCAGCAAGAAGACTGTCCAGCCCAAGAAAGACTCGGAGGCCTGGCGCCAGGCCATGGAGATAGGTCGCAAGACCCTGGCTGGCCAACACCAGGATCCCACCCAGGGCGCACTCTATTTCCATGCGACCCGGGTCAAGCCCAGTTGGTCCCGCACCTTCAAAAAAACCACCCGCATCGGCAAACACATCTTTTACAAGCCGGTCAAAGCCGCCGCCTGACCCGTCTTGCGGACCGAAAGGTTTGCAACCGCGACCGCCATGGCACGGCCCCGGCGGCGCGGTTGCCAACCACCCCCGGCACCCTCCGCCCACTTTCCCACTGAATATTCTGTAAATCCCGCCATCCTGCCTTGATCCCGGGCGGGTACGGCCGCAGCATATAGGGGCAAATGTCCCAGCCAGCGGTCCCACCCATGTCCAGCCCCCCCCGAACCGGCGCCAGCCTCTTTTTTGACACCCTCGTCGATCTGGGGGTGGAACATATCTTCGGTCACACCGGCGGGGCCGTCATACCCTTGCATGTGGAACTCAACAAGCGCATGCGGCGCGGCGACAAGTCGCCGCGCTTCATCCTTTTTCGCCAGGAAGGCGGCGCCGGGCACGCCGCCGAGGGCTACGCCCGCGCCAGCGGCCGGGTCGGCGTGGCGCTGGCCACCTCGGGGCCCGGTGCCACCAACCTGATCACGCCCATCGCCGACGCCTACAAGGATTCCATCCCGACCCTCTTCATCACCGGCCAGGTACCCAGCTTTGCCATTGGCACCGATGCCTTTCAGGAGGTGGACACCGTCGGCCTGACCCGCCCCATCTCCAAGCACAACTACCTGGTCAAGGATGTCCGCGACCTGGAGTGGGTATTGCGCGAGGCCCATGCCCTGACTCAGCGGGGGCGACCCGGTCCCGTCGTGGTGGACATCTGCAAGGACGTCCAACTGGCGCCCCTGGTCAAGCGGCACGGGTCCCGCTCGCGGCACCGCGAGCCGATACCCTTCGACGGCGCCGCGGCGGACGCCATCCTCGACGCCCTGAGCAAGGCCCGGCGACCGGTCATCAAGGCCGGGGGCGGCATCATCCACGCCGGCGCCGCCCCCGCCCTGCAAGACTTCGCCGAGCGGTTCGACGTCCCCGTGGCCACCACCTTCAACGCCCTGGGCGCCATCCCCTTCCATCGCCCCTACAACCTTGGCATGCCGGGCATGCACGGGGCCGTGCCGGCCAACTACGCCCTGCGCGAGGCCGACCTCATCCTGACCCTGGGTGGGCGGTTCGACGACCGGGTGGCCGTGAGGGACTTCGCCACCGGCAAGTGCATCGCCCATGTGGACATAGACCCCTCGGAGCTGGACAAGCGCATCCGCGCCCACCTCCCCCTGGCCGCGGACCTCCTGGTCTTCCTGGAATACGCCCTCGCCACCGGCAAGGGCGCCCGCCACCCGGACTGGATGGCCCAGGTAAGCGCATGGCGCCTGCAGATGCCCAAGCCCTATCTCCAGGGCGAGCACCTCAAGCCCCAGGCGGTGATCGAGGCCATCTCCGGGCTCACCGAGGGTGACGCCACCCTGGTTACCGGCGTCGGCCAGCATCAGATGTGGTCCGCCCAGTACTACCGCTTCTCGCGGCCCCGGCAGTGGATCAGTTCCGGCGGCCTCGGCACCATGGGCTTTGGCCTACCCGCCGCCATCGGCGCCTGGTACGCCAACCCGGACAAACCCGTGGTGCTGATTGACGGGGATGGCAGCTTTCAGATGAACATCCAGGAGCTGGCGACGGTGGCGGCCAATCGTATCCCGGTAAAGATATTCGTCCTGAACAACAGCTTCCTGGGCATGGTCCGCCAATGGGAAGACATGATGGACGAGGGCCACCACTACGAAACCTGCCTGGCCCGCAGCGCCGAATGCAAACCCGACTGCACCCTGACCGACCCCGCCTGCCGCCGGCAAATCCCCGACCTCATGGGCCTGGACCAGGTCTATCCGCGCATTCGCACCTCCCGCCTCACCAAGCCGGAAGAACTCTGGGACGGAATCCGGGACGCCCTGGCCCACCCGGGTCCAGCCCTGGTGGACGTCTGGATCGACAAGACCGAAGACGTGCTGCCCATGGTCAAGCCAGGACATGGGCT
>JBFZDM010000365.1:0-2976 GCA_041307365.1 Chromatiaceae bacterium
TCTTCGGTGGCCTCTGGGGCTTTTGGGGCGTCTTCTTTGCCATTCCCCTGGCGACCCTGGTCAAGGCCATCCTCTCCGCCTGGCCGCGGCAGGAGCCCGAAGCGGAGGCCGAAGGTTGACATGGCGGTAGTCCAACACAGGTAATATTCGGTCTCCTGTCCTGAGCTAACCGGTCGAATCCGGCGCATTCAGGCTTGGGTCCAGGTCTCCCTCGGCGGCGGTTTCATTCCCTCCATGCCTAACTTCACCCTGTATCGATTTCTGCTCTGGTTTATCGTCTTTCTCCTCCTGGCCCTGTCCTTGCGGCCCTGGGTGGATGACCTGCTGATTGGATTCCGGGCCGAGCCCCGCGTCATCACGCCGCGGGGCGACCTGGCGGGGGACGAACAGACGACCATCGCCATCTTCGAGTCCTCCACCCCCTCGGTTGTCTATATCACCACCACCCAACGGGTGCTGGACCTCTGGACGCGAGACATCACGGAAATTCCGCGCGGCACGGGTTCGGGGTTCGTCTGGGATGAGCAGGGGCACATCGTTACCAATTACCACGTCATCAAGGACGTCCGCTCGGCCCGGGTCGGGCTCTGGGATCAACGCGCCTACGACGCCGAGATCATTGGCGCCAGCCCGGAGCATGACCTTGCCGTGCTGCGCATCCGTGTCCCGACCTCGCGCCCGATACCTCTCCCCATTGGCACCAGCCAGGACCTGCGCGTCGGCCAGAAGGTGCTGGCCATTGGCAACCCCTTTGGGCTCGACTACAGCCTGACCACCGGCGTTATCTCGGCCCTTGATCGCACCATCCAGGGTGAACAGGGCCAGTCGATCCAGCACTTGATCCAGACCGACGCTGCCATCAATCCGGGCAATTCGGGCGGCCCCCTGCTAGACAGCGCCGGGCGCTTGATCGGCGTCAACACCGCCATCTTCAGCCCTTCCGGGGCCTTTGCCGGCATCGGCTTCGCCGTGCCGGTGGATACGGTCAACCGGGTGGTGCCGGAACTCATCGCCCATGGTCATTTCCAGCGGCCAACCCTGGGCATCAAGGCGGACGACGCCATCAGCGACCGCGTGCTGGGCCAACTCGGCCTCTCCGGGGTTCTGGTGCTGCAGGTGGAGCCAGGTTCGGCGGCGGAACGGGCGGGTCTGCGGGGGACCAAGGCGGAACGGGGCGGCGGCCTCGCCTTGGGCGACATCATCCTCGCCGTGAACGAGGAAGCCGTGGACAGCCTGACGGTCCTCATCGATCTGCTGGAACGTCACAAGGTCGGTGATCAGGTCATCCTCACCCTCGACCGAGCCGGCGAGACCCACAAGGTTGCTGTCTTATTGCAGGGGCGGAAGGCGCAATAAGCCCCTGTCTGTCAGGTTGTTGGGGGCGGTGACGCGCCCCATTAACCAGGGATTGTCATCGTTATGGCAAGGCGCGACCGTGTCCCTGGGTGCGAGGGTCGGGAGCCCTGCCGCGCCAAATCCCAATGATACCGATCAGCCAAACCCGCACATCCCCGACGGACAGCAGCCACCGCTACCACAGGAAGGGGGCGCCATGCCGCTGCCCATGCTGTTCTTTGAGATGATGTTGCCGCCGGTAGCCAGACGATGGACCGGGCTGTCCGCGGGCGTCTCGCCCAGATCGACACCGGCGCGGGCGCATAGATCTCCCCAGACGGCGATGGTCTCGCTCATGCGATGGCTGACCTCGACGACCTGGCCATTGGCATCGCAACGATAGTCGTAGGTAGGCATGGGTACTCCCGTGAATATCAAGAAAAATCGATAGGAAAATTATATGGGTGAGGTTCCGGGAGGCAAGCGGGTATTTTATGCGGATTTTTCTCCCATCCCGTCTCGTCTTTCACCCCCCTGTCACGTTCATTCGTCGCCCAATGACGGCGGGGACGCCCGTCTCGAAGCGGTGGCCCGCGGGTTTCATACGCATGGCGGTGATGATGGCCTGACGCAACCGCTCGTCGTCGCCAGGGTGGCGGCGGAGGATGGCGCGCAGGTCGAGTGACTCCTCGCGGCCCAGGCAGAGGAGCAACTGGCCTTCGGTGGTGACCCGGACCCGGTTGCAGTCGGCGCAGAAGTTGTGGCTGTGGGGGGAGATGAAGCCGACCCGGGTGGGGCTGCCGGGGATGCGGAAATAGCGCGCGGGACCGCCGGTGGTCTCGGTGGTGGGGATCAGGGTGAAATGAGGCTCGATCTCGGCGCGGATGCGCTCGCTGGAGTAGAAGGTGGCGGGGCGGTCCGCGACCTCGCCGACGGGCATCTCCTCAATGAAGCTGAGGTTGATGCCCTTGTCGAGGGCGAAGCGCACCAGATCGAGGATCTCGTCCCCGTTGCGTTCGCCGAGGATGACGGTGTTGAGCTTGATGCGCTCGAAACCGGCAGCGATGGCGGCGTCGATGCCCGCAAGGACCTGGGCCAGGTCGCCCTGGCGGGTCAGTTGCCGAAATCGGGCCGGGCGGAGGCTGTCCAGGCTGATGTTGATGCGGCGCACCCCGGCGTCACGGATTTCCTGGGCGCGGGCGGCAAGTTGGGAGCCGTTGGTGGTGATGACCAGTTCATCGAGGCCGGGCAGGGCCTGGATGCCGCGCATGAGCCAGATCAGGTTTGGCCGCACCAGGGGCTCGCCGCCGGTCAGCCGGACCTTGCGGATCCCCAGGCCTACGAAGACGCGGGTCACGGCCAGGAGTTCCTCCAGACCGAGGACCCGCTCGCGGGGGGCGAAGCGCTGGTTTGGGTCCATACAGTAGACGCAACGGAAGTCGCAGCGATCCGTCACCGAAAGGCGCAAATAGGTGACCCGCCGCCCAAAGGGGTCGATGAGGGCGGGACCTGCTGGTGGAAAAGCGGCGGCATCTGGCATGGGGTTGCCCCTGGCGGTCACATGGCGGTTCCTATTCAGCACCGCGCCGGCATTGGCGGCCCGGTTTACAGACCGCCGTGAATACGGCCTCGTGGGCCGCC
>JBFZDM010000366.1:0-5413 GCA_041307365.1 Chromatiaceae bacterium
AGGCGCTCCCCAATCAGCTTCAGGAGGACTTCGTCCGTTAATTTTTCGTCAATCTTCATGCGCGTCGAAACTCGCGTTTTACGAAGATTCGTGACTATAACACGCCATATCTGGCGCGTAAAATCGCAACATCACAACACGCCCTAGATGGCGTTTTATTGCCACTGATCAGCATTAACGCGCCATAGATGACGTGATGGATCGTCGACACCACCAAGCGGCAGCGGTCCTGCTGCCCCTCGATCGCCGGGAACTGGTTCACCACCAGCCAGTCGATGGCACGACGAAAACGGCCAATCGCCCGCGCGCGCCACATGACGGTGCTTCACCGGGTTGTGGTGAACCTAATCGACATGGCGCGACAGGTCCTCATCGACCCGGATCAGGTGTTCCCAGAAACGCCGTTGCCAGATTCCGCGCTCTCCTCTGTCGATTCGTACTTAAAGTGGACCCCATGTCCAGGACAGTTTTCCCCCGAATTTAAGCTGTCGTGCCGACGATCATCGCAGCGGTTTGGCGCAAGCTTAAATTACTGTCCGGTTTTCGGGGTCCACTATAACCGCGCCGTGGGGGCGGTTCAGTACGACAGGATCTTGGACAGGAAGAGCTGGGCGCGCTCCGAACGCGGCGTGCCGAAGAACACCTCCTTGGCCGCGTCCTCGACGATGCGGCCCTGGTCCATGAAGATCACCCGGTTCGAGACCTTGCGCGCGAAGCCCATCTCGTGCGTCACCACCATCATCGTCATGCCTTCGTGCGCCAGTTCGACCATGACGTCGAGTACTTCATTGACCATTTCCGGGTCGAGCGCCGAGGTGGGTTCGTCGAACAGCATGCAGATCGGGTCCATGGACAGCGCCCGGGCGATGGCCACACGCTGTTGCTGGCCGCCAGAGAGCTGGCCCGGATGCTTGTGGGCGTGCTGCGCGAGGCCGACCCGCTCCAGCAATTTCAGGCCGCGCTCGGTGGCTTCGTCCCGGCTCCGCCCCAGCACCTTGATCTGGGCGATCGACAGGTTTTCGTTGATGGTCATGTGCGGGAACAGCTCGAAATGCTGGAACACCATGCCAACATGGGCGCGCAGCTTGGGCAGGTTGGTCTTCGGGTCGCCGACAGAGATTCCGTCGACGAGTATCTCGCCCTGCTGGAAGGGTTCGAGGCCATTCACGCATTTGATCAGCGTCGATTTGCCTGAGCCGGACGGGCCGCAAACGACGATGACCTCGCCTTTCTCTACCTGCGTCGTGCAGTCGGTCAGCACCTGGAAGGCGCCGTACCATTTGCTGGCGTTGCGTATTTCGATCATGGACACGGGGGGCTTCCTTTCAGCGGACGATGGCGATGCGCTGCTGCAGTTTTCTCACCAGGATGGACAGGCTGAAGCTGATGATGAAGTAAAGCACCGCGGCGACCAGGTAGGTTTCGATCGGGCGATTGAAGTTCTTGCCGGCGATCTCGAAGCCCTTGAGCAGGTCGTAGGCGCCGATCGCATACACCAGCGAGGTGTCCTGGAACAGGATGATGGTCTGCGTCAGGAGTATCGGCAGCATGTTGCGGAAGGCCTGCGGCAGGACGATCAGGCCCATGGTCTGCTGGTAGTTCATGCCAAGCGCGTAGCTGGCGGCAACCTGTCCGCGCGGAATGCTCTGGATGCCGGCGCGCATGATTTCCGAGTAGTAGGCCGCCTCGAAGAGGGTAAAGGTGATCATGGCCGATATTTCCGCGCCGAGCGGACGCCCGATCACCATCGGAATGAGCAGGAAAAACCAGAGGATCACCATCACCAGCGGCACGCTGCGCATGGTGTTGACGTAGGCGGCCGCGGGCATCACCAGCCAGGGTTTGCCGGAGAGGCGCATCAGCGCCAGCACGGTGCCCAGCACGATGCCGCCGGCCATGGCCACCAGCGTCAGTTGGATCGAGAAGATGAAACCCTTGACGAGATAGCCGGAGATCACCTCCGGCGTGAAAAAGGCGAAGTCGAGGTCCAGCATCAGTGGCCTCCCCCGCCGATCATGCCCGGCACCCGCACGCGGTTTTCGATGAACAGCGCGAGACGATTGATGGCGAAGGCGGAGATGAAATACAGCCCGGTCACCGCCAGGTAGACCTCGACACCGCGCGAGGTTTCCTCCTGCACCTGCAGGGCGAACAGGGTGAGCTCGGAGATGCTCACCGCGAAAGCCACCGACGAATTCTTGATGATATTCATCGCTTCGCTGGTGAGCGGCGGAATGATGATGCGGTAGGCCATCGGCAGCAGCACATGGCGATAGGTCTGCGGCAGGGTGAAGCCCATCGCCAGCCCGGCCATGCGCTGGCCTCCCGCCAGCGACTGGATGCCGGCGCGCACCTGCTCCGAAATCCGCGCCGAGGTGAACAGCCCGAGGCCCATCACCACCAGGATGAAGCTGGGGACGTCGCGCAGGGGCGGGATCAGTGCCGGCACAACGTGATACCAGAGAAAAATCTGCACCAGCAGGGGGACATTGCGGAACAGTTCGGTCCAGGCATTGCCCAGCAGCACCAGCCAGCGGTTGGGCGTGGTACGCAGGATGCCCATCAGCGATCCCAGCGCCAGCGCCACCAGCAGCGCCAGCGCCGACACCGAAAGCGTCCAGCCCCAGGCCGAAAGCAGCCAGTCGAGGTAGGTGATGTCACCGGACCGGCCGAAGCAGCCGGGCACGATGTTGCCGTCGATGGTGTCCTTGCAGAAGACCTGCCAGTCCCAGTCAGCCAAGCCCGTTCCTCCCGACCCCGTTTCGGCCAAAAAAGGGAGGCGCGGTGCCGCCGTGCTAGCGCCTCGTCTTTGCCATTCGCGTCCGGTTCCGCCTTACTGCTTGGCGTAGTCTTCCATCGGCTTATCGTTGGGGGCGGCCCAGGCCGCCTGGGTGGCGTCGGATGCCGGGAGGCCGATGCGGGTGTTGATCGGCGGGATCGGCTGCATGAACCACTTGTCGTAGATCTTGGCCATCTCGCCGGACTCCATCATCGCCGCCAGGCTGGCGTCAACCGCCTTCTTGAAGTCGGGGTCGTCCTTGCGCAGCATGATGGCGATCGGCTCGACCGCGAGCACTTCGCCGACGATCTTGAAATCGTCCGGATTCTTCGACTTAGCGATGTTGCCCGCCAGGATCTGGCCGTCCATGACGAACGCCTCGGCGCGGCCGGATTCGAGCAGCAGGAAGCTGTCGGCGTGGTCCTTGCCGTACACCTCGTTGAAGGTCACCCCGGCGCCGCGTTCGTGCTTGCGCAGGTGCTGGACGGAGGTGGTGCCGGTGGTGGTGGCAACGTTCTTGCCGTTGAGCTGGCCGATCGAGGTAATGCCGGAGTTGGCCTTGACGGCAATGCGGACTTCCTCGACATAGGTGGTGACGGCGAAGGAAACATCCTTCTGCCGGGCGGCGTTGTTGGTGGTCGAGCCGCACTCGATGTCGACGGTGCCGTTCTGCATCAGCGGGATGCGGTTCTGCGAGGTGACCGGCTGGTACTTGATGTCCAGCTTGGTCATGCCGAGCTGCTGTTGCACGTCGGCCAGGGCGCGCTGGCACAGTTCGACATGGAAGCCGGCGAACTTGCCGTCACCGAGGGTGAAGGAGAGGCCGCCGGAGGATTCGCGCACACCCATGGTTACGCTGCCGCTGTCCTTGATTTTCTTCAGCGTGCCGGTGTCCTGGGCGAGGGCGGGCATTGCAAAGGTGGTGAGGCTGATGAATGCGACAACGGCTGCGCGACGAATCATGGCGGTCTCCTTAATTATCGGACGGACGACGGTTAGGTCTTGCTAGCTGCCGCGGCGCGGCGAGCGGTCGGCGGAACACGACGCTAGACTACACCGAAAACCGGTGTTCCTGCTGCTGCAAGGTCCACATTGGCGAGTATAGGCCACCGCGATCGAGGAGTGCGCTTGGGAGCAAGGACGCGTCCCCAGCGGATAGGGATAGGAAATCCAACCGCACGAGCGGCCGGTGCCGGGGCATGTACGCGCTGGGAGGCGCTTGACAAGCGCCGTGTGTGGGCCGGCCGGGGGGAGGGGCCGAAGGCGTCGGGGCCGCGAAAACGGTGCACCAGCCGGTTGGCGTCGTCGCCCCCCGGCACGCCCCCCAGGCCGAGGCGGAAGGTGATCTCGCGCTCTTGGCCGTCGGCCAGGGTGAACACCACCTGGAGCGCGGCGCAGGGGTCGAGGCAACTCCCCTGCTTGCCGGAGAGGTGGGCGCGCCCCAGCGCCGCCGGGTTGCCGAGACTGCCGTGGCGGCCGAGGAATTCGGTGCGGTCGCAGGTGCCGGTGCGGTTGGGGTCGTCCACGTCGAAGAAGGCCACCCGCTCCGGAAACTCGGTGTTATAGGGGTTGCGGGCGTAGAGGGCGCCGCTGTAGGGATCGACCTCGGTGGTGATGTGGGGGGCGGTCTTGGGCCGCAGGTCGCCCAGCACCCATTCGACGTAGCCGGTGGCGGAGAGTCGGCGCGAGCGTCCGGGCAGATTGCGCACCTTGAGCACGGAGAACTTGATCGCCGCGTCCATCGCCACCTAGACCCACAGCTCGGAGTGGATGCCCCCCTCGGTGGGCTCGAAGACGCTGTAGCCGAAGCCGTGGCGGCTGACGTAGGGCGTGCCGCGCGCCGGGGCAGCGGGGTGGGGGGCCAGAACTGGCCGCTCTCCTCGTCGCGCAGGTAGAAGGCCTCGCCGCTCGGGTCGGAGATGGGGTCGTTGTGCCAGGGGGTGAGGCGGAATTCGTGGGCGTTCTCGCCCCAGGTGTAGGCCTGGCCGCTCTCGGAGATGACGCAGCCGAACTGGGGGTTGGCCAGCACGTTGGACCAAGGGGCCGGGGTGATCTGATCCGGGGTAGTGGTGATGACGTACTCCCGCCCGTCCGGGGTGAAGCCGCCCAGGCCGTTGGCCAGGATCAGCTCGCGCTGGGGCAGTGTCAAGCCCCGTGAGATTGTATACCTTCTTTTTAAACAACTCTGGGCACCTCTCCTGCCAATCTTGCAGGGCCTGCACCGGCGCGATGTGACCTAACCCAAGTTTAACACCTCAGATTATTTCTCTTTTAAGATCATCCGCCTACAGCGAAAAAAATCGGTCAGTGGCACTACATTCGTGAAATTCTGTGAAACCAGACGCTTCAGACCAGCATTTTCTGTATCCCGCCCGGGCTGGGATCGCTACCCAGCGCCTGGATGATCGCCAGCTGCGCCGGCTCGGCGCGGGTCGCCTGGCGCACATGCAGGGTGCGCCCGTCCGCCCGGCGGAAGGTGGCCGTCACCCGGCACTGGCCGGCGAGGCTATCGCGCAGGGTCGACCAGCGTTCGCTGATGCCGTGCGCGCGCAAGCGGCGACGGATCAGTTGCACGAACTGATAGGCCAGCACCGAGATGAACAGGTGGCCGTCGACCCGCGCCTCGGTGCGGTG
>JBFZDM010000401.1:0-6143 GCA_041307365.1 Chromatiaceae bacterium
GGCTTCGGCCGCCAACTGAATAGGGTGGGTGGCTACTGGCGCTGGGCTCCGTCGGGTCGGCTGGCGGCGGCTTCCCCCCCTCTACACCGGCCCTGGGTCAAGCCTTGCCCTAATCGGATGATCGCTTGAAAGCCCCAAGCGCCCTCCGCGGATGGACATGACGGCCTTCATCTGCAATCATCGCCAAGTTTGCAAAGCGGGTGGACACTGGCCGGCGCGAGGCCCTGGTATGTGGAACGACCTCTGGGTGGCGCTTGCGCTCCTGTTTGTCATTGAAGGTATATGGCCCTTCCTGAACCCGGCGGGGATGCGCCGCGCCCTGCTGACTCTGGTTGAGCAGGATGATGGAGCTCTGCGTCTGGCGGGTCTGATCAGCATGCTGTCGGGCCTGGGGCTGCTGTACCTGGTTAACTGAAACCTGACTGATCGAGGGGTGGATGCAAGAGGAACGGTGGCTGTTGCCGGCTGGTATCGACGAGGTCCTGCCGCCTCAGGCGCGGGTCATCGAGGGGCTGAGGCGCGACCTGCTCGACCTGTACCAGGGTTGGGGCTATGAGCTGGTCATGCCGCCCTTCATCGACTATCTGGAGTCGCTGCTGACCGGCACGGGCCATGACCTCGACCTTCAGACCTTCAAGCTGACGGACCAGGAAAGCGGCCGGCTGCTCGGCGTGCGCGCGGACATGACGCCCCAGGTGGCGCGCATGGACGCCCATCATTTGCGGCGGGAAGGCCCGACCCGGCTCTGCTATCTGGGTACCGTATTGCATACCCGCTCGGACGGCTTTGCTGGCACCCGCAGCCCCCTGCAGATCGGCGCCGAGATCTACGGTCACTCTGGCGCCGAGAGCGAGTTGGAGATTCTGCGCCTGGTGTTACTGACCCTGGAGCGGGCGGGAATCGGCAACGCCTACCTGGACCTGGGACATGTCGGCATTTACCGGGGGCTGGCGCGCCAGGCGGGGCTGACCCCCGAGCGGGAGACGAGCCTGTTCGAGGCCCTGCAGCGCAAGGCCATCCCCGAATTGGAGGCCCTGGTCCGCGACTGGGGCGTGCTTGGTCCCGCGGCGGACATGCTGCTGGCCCTGGCGGAACTCAATGGCGACGATGCCCTGGAGCGGGCCAGCCGGGAGCTGGCCCGGGCGGACGCCCCGGTGCGCGCGGCCCTGGACCATCTGGCGCGACTGCGGGCAGGCCTGAACACCTGGCTGCCGGCGGTCCCGGTCCATTTCGACCTGGCGGAGCTGCGAGGCTATCACTATAAGACCGGGGTGGTCTTCGCCGCCTTCGTCCCTGGCTGGGGCCTCGAGATCGCCCGCGGCGGGCGTTACGACGACATCGGCAGCGTCTTTGGGCGGGCGCGCCCAGCGGTTGGTTTCAGCACTGACCTCAAGGGGCTGCTGCGTCAGGGGCGGGAGTTGGATGCCCGCTACGAGCGGCGCGGGGGCCTCTACGCCCCCTGGTCGCCGGACCCTGCACTGCGCGCCGAGATCGAGCGGTTGCGCGCCGCTGGCGAGCGGGTGGTCAACGAACTGCCCGGACAGCCGGGTGGCGCCCGGGAGGCCGGTTGCGCCGAGGCATTGGTTTTCGAGGGGGGGCGCTGGGAGCGGCGACCGGTTTAAGCCGCCGCCCGGCGCGGCGCGAATCCACAACGAGCGATTGAGAGAAATGGGCAAGAATGTAGTCGTGATCGGCACCCAGTGGGGCGACGAGGGCAAGGGCAAGGTAGTCGATCTGCTGACGGATCGTGCCTCCGCCGTGGTGCGTTTTCAGGGCGGTCACAACGCGGGCCATACCCTGGTCATCGATGGCGAGCAGACCATCCTTCACCTCATCCCGTCCGGCATCCTGCGCGATGGTGTCAAGTGCCTGATCGGCAATGGAGTCGTCCTGTCTCCGGCGGCACTGCTGGAGGAAATCGACGGCCTGGAGGCGCGAGGCGTGCCGGTGTGCGAGCGCCTGGCCATCAGCGCCTCCTGCGCCCTCATCCTGCCCTACCACGTTGCCCTCGACCGTGCCCGCGAGATCGCGCGCGGCAGCCAGGCCATCGGCACCACCGGGCGCGGCATTGGCCCGGCCTACGAGGACAAGGTGTCGCGGCGCGGTCTGCGCCTCGGCGACGCCCTGGACGCGGCTGGCCTGGCGGAAAAGCTGCGGCTAGTCATGGAGTACCACAATTTCGCCCTGGAGCACTATTTCAGGACCGATACCCTGGATTACCAGCAAGTCCTGGACGAACTCCTGGGCCAGATGGAGCGGCTGAGGCCCATGGTGGCCGATGTCGTCGGCGACATTCATGGGCTGAGGCGCGCTGGCGCCGATATCCTCTTCGAGGGCGCCCAGGGGGCCCTGCTGGACATAGACCACGGCACCTATCCCTTCGTCACTTCATCCAACACCACGGCCGGCGGGGCGGCGACTGGCAGCGGCATGGGGCCGCGCCATCTGGATTACCTCTTGGGCATCGTCAAGGCCTACACCACCCGCGTCGGCGCCGGGCCCTTCCCGACCGAACTCTTTGACGCGGTGGGCGACCATCTGAGCGCCAAGGGCCATGAGTTCGGCGCCACCACCGGGCGCAAGCGGCGCTGTGGCTGGCTCGACATGGTGACCCTGCGGCGTTCCTTCGATATCAACAGCATCTCAGGTATCTGCATCACCAAGCTGGACGTGCTCGATGGCCTGGAGATCCTCAGGATCTGCACCGCCTACGAACTGGATGGCCGGGAACTGACGGCGCCGCCCTTGTCAGCGGATGACCTGGCGCACTGCTCCCCAAAATTCCTGGAGATGCCCGGCTGGGCGGAATCCACCGTGGGAGCCACCTCGGTCGCCCAGTTGCCTGAGAACGCCCGGCGGTACCTGGCCAAGATCGAGGAGCTGTCGGGTCTGCCCATCGACATCATCTCCACCGGGCCTGATCGCAACCAGACCATCGTCAAGCGGCATCCGTTCGACGCCTGATGCCGCTACGCCAGGGTTAATCGCCATGCCCGTGTCCCATCTGCTCCTGGAAGGCCTGCGCCTAATGGTGATAGGCATGGGCATTGTCTTCGCCTTCCTCCTGTTGCTGGTGGGGGTTCTGCGGCTCTTGTCCCAGGCCGTGCAGCGGTTTGCCCCCGAACCATCCCTCCTTGCCGGCCCGGATGTCGGTGCCGCAAGCCCCGGCCTGGCTGTCACCCCGGCCGAGGCTCTGGCGGGGGGCGAACTCGTCGCTGTGATTGCGGCGGCCATCGCCTGCTACCGTCGGGATCACCCCCCTCGCCTGAGGCTCGGTATTGTCCCGGCCCCGCCTGACAAACCCGGCTCACCATCACGCCAATCCTGATTGGGAGACATCGCATGAATCTGACAAAGCCATTGGGGATCACCGATGTCGTCCTGCGCGACGCCCACCAGTCCATCCTCGCGACCCGCATGCGCATCGAGGACATGCTACCGATCGCCGCGGAACTGGACGCGGTCGGCTACTGGTCCCTGGAGACCTGGGGTGGGGCCACCTTCGACGCCTGTATCCGCTATCTGGGCGAGGACCCCTGGGAGCGCCTGCGTCTGCTCAAGGCGGCCATGCCCAAGACCCGCCAGCAGATGCTGTTGCGCGCCCAGAACCTGCTTGGCTACCGCCATTACGCCGACGACGTGGTCAAACGCTTCGTCGAGCGGGCCGCCGAGAATGGCATAGATGTCTTCCGCATCTTCGATGCCATGAATGACTTGCGCAATTTCGAGGCGGCCATCATGGCGACCCTGGCCACCGGCAAGCATGCCCAGGGCACCATGTCCTATACGGTCAGCCCGGTGCATGACCTGCAATACTGGATCGATATGGGCCGGCGGTTGGAGGACATGGGCAGCCATTCCCTCTGCATCAAGGACATGGCGGGTCTGATGAAGCCCTATGTGGCCGAGGAACTGGTGACCCGCCTGAAGGAAACCTGCGCCCTGCCCATCGCCCTGCATTGTCATGCCACCACTGGCATGAGTACCGCCGCCATCCTCAAGGCGGCGGAGGCGGGCATCGACATGGTGGATACGGCCATCTCCTCCATGAGCATGACCTATGGCCATTCGCCCACCGAGTCCGTGGTCGCCATCCTCCAGGACACCGAACGCGACACGGGCCTGGACCTCAAGCGGCTGGAGGCCATCGCCGCCTATTTCCGGGAAATCCGCAAGAAGTACGCCAAGTTTGAGGGCTCCCTCAAGGGCATAGATTCCCGCATCCTGGTTGCCCAGGTGCCTGGCGGCATGTTGACCAATATGGAGAGCCAGTTGAAGGAGCAGGGCGCCGGTGATCGCCTCGACGAGGTGCTGGAGGAGATTCCCCAAGTGCGCAAGGACCTCGGTTATGTTGCCCTGGTGACCCCGACATCTCAGATAGTCGGCACCCAGGCCGTGCTCAATGTCCTTGCCGGCGAGCGCTATAAGACCATCACCAAGGAGACCGCCGGCGTCCTGCGCGGCGAATACGGTTCGACCCCGGCCCCGGTTGACGCGGAACTCCAGGCTCGAGTGCTGAAGGATGGCGAGGAGCCCATTAGCTGCCGCCCGGCGGATAATCTGAGCCCGGAGATGGAACGTCTCACGGCGGAACTGGAGGCCTTGGCGATGGAGAGGTCCATCGAACTGTCGCCGGCGGTCGTGGATGACGTCCTCATCTATGCCCTCTTTCCCCAGATCGGCCTCAAGTTCCTGGAGAATCGCACGAATCCCGCCGCCTTCGAGCCGGCGCCCTGGCAGAAGGCCGTACCGGCCGAGGCTCCCACCCCCTCGATCACGCCCGTCGCGGCGCCGGTGGCGGGGCCGGAGGCCTATCGTGTCGAGGTCAACGGTCTGGCCTATGATGTGGTGGTGTCTCCCCAAGGGGCGGTCCAGGCCATCGCCGCTGCCACCGCCACGCCTCCGGCGCCCGTGGCGCCCCCCGCGAACGGCGGCACCCCCGTGCCATCGCCCCTGGCGGGCAATGTCGTCAAGGTCAGGGTCAGGCCAGGGCAGCGCATCCAGTCTGGCGAGGTGATCCTTATCCTTGAGGCCATGAAGATGGAGACCGAGGTGCGTACCCCGATGGGGGGCAGGGTCGTGGCGGTCCCGGTCAAGGAGGGGGGCTGTGTTCAGGTCGGCGATCCCCTGGTGATGCTGGCCTAGCCCATGGAAGAATTGCTCAAACTGTGGCAATCCATGGGGGTTGCCAACATGGATTGGGGCCAGGCCCTGATGATGATGGTCGGCGGCCTGCTCATCTATCTGGCCATTGCCCGCAAATTCGAGCCTCTGCTACTGGTGCCCATCGGGTTTGGCGCCATCCTGAGCAATATTCCCCTGGCGGGTATAGGTGGCCCGGATGGGCTGCTAGGCATGGTCTATAGCGTCGGCATCGAGACCGGAATTTTCCCCTTGCTGATCTTCATGGGCGTGGGCGCCCTGACGGATTTCAGCGCCCTCATCGCCCGGCCCTCGACCCTGCTGCTGGGGGCCGCGGCCCAGTTTGGCATCTTCGCCACCTTGATTGGCGCCCTGGCCCTGGATTTGTTGCCTGGCTTTTCCTTCAGCCTTAAGGATGCCGCCGCCATCGCCATCATTGGCGGGGCCGATGGGCCAACCGCCATCTTTCTGGCCTCGCGCCTGGCGCCCGACCTGCTTGGCGCCATTGCCGTGGCGGCCTATTCCTACATGGCTCTGGTGCCCATCCTCCAGCCGCCGATCATGCGCGCCCTGACCACCCGAGCGGAGCGGGCGGTGGTGATGCGGCAGTTGCGCCCTGTATCGCGTCTGGAACGACTACTCTTTCCCCTGGCCGTGCTGGTCCTGTGCGCCTTGCTGCTGCCCTCGGCCGCGCCCTTGATCGGCATGCTGACCTTCGGCAACCTGCTGCGGGAAGCGGGGGTGGTGGAGCGCCTCAGCCGCGCCGCCCAGAATGAGATCATCAACGTGGTCACTATCCTCTTGGGTCTGGCGGTAGGCTCCAAGCTCTCCGCCGACAAGTTTCTGACCCTGGAGACCCTGGGCATCCTGGTTCTGGGGGCCCTGGCCTTCGCCATTGGCACGGCGGCGGGGGTACTCATGGGCAAACTCATGCATCGCCTGAGCGGTGGGCAGGTCAACCCCCTCATCGGCGCCGCCGGCGTCTCCGCCGTGCCCATGGC
>JBFZDM010000439.1:0-3866 GCA_041307365.1 Chromatiaceae bacterium
TCAGCACCTCCCGTTCAAAGCTAACCTTGCGTTCTTCGAGGGTGAAATGTAACTGGGCGCGGCGGCTCGCGATTTCCCTTTCGACCTCTTCCTCCAGCTCCCTGATCCTGGCGATCAGGTCACTGATATTCTGATTCATTAGGCTTCCTCCCGGGGGCATGATCCCGCAATCGATACCGCCAGCCAGGTGACCTAGCTAGCCCTGATCGTTGAGCTGGCACTCGATCCGTATTGGAAGGATCGGAACCCCATGGACCCGGAGGATGCGGAGGCCAGGCAACGCCATCGTCGGAATGCCATGAATAACAAAGGGGTCTGCCATCACGGCTCACTGTGCTTCCATACTACTACAGAATCCTCACGAGCCAACCCTACCTCATGACAGACCCCCAGCGACTTGTCCTTTAGGGCAAATCACTGCGCTTGAACAGGACATAGCCGAGCCAGGCGCCCAGGGTACCCAGCAGGGTTGGGTAGAGGAGAGCGAAGGCGATGTAGCCGGTCTGGCCAAAGGCATCGAGGATGACGTAGGCGGAGGGGCCGAGCATGACCAGTTGCTGGTCAAGGAGGAGCATGGCGGCGGTGCGGAAGACCTGGAGGGGATTGATCAGGGCGAGGGCGACGGCGGTCTCGGGCGGGAGCTGGCCGCGGATCATGACGCCGAGGAGGATGAGGTCGAGGAAGAGGAGCAGGGTCAGCCAGAGGACAAAGGCGGAGGCCTGGGCGACGTCGGCGGAGCGGGTGAGGGTGGAAAGCAGCATGGCCAGGCCCAGGAAGCACCAGGCCAGGGCCATCAGCAGGCCTGTGTAATAGATGAAGAGGGACCAGGGTATCTCCGCGCCCTTGGCCGCGCCCCAGGCGATGGCCCCGACCATGGCCAGGAAGACTGGCAGGAAGACCACCAGAAAGCGCCCGGCGAGCTTGCCCCAAAACCAATGGGCGAGGCCAATGGGCAGCGATAACAAATACTCGTAGATGCCCGCCTCGCGATCGCCGGCCACCGAGCGCACCGTGGTGATGAGGACAAAGACCGGCAAGATGGCCATGGCGAGCTGGATGTAGGTCACCATGAGTCGCGACAAACCGGTGAAGCCCATGATCCGCGACTCGGTGAGGCCGAAGACGAAGAGCAGGGCCACCAGGCCGCCGAAGATGAAACTATAGGCCAGGAACCACTTGGCGCGCAGGGATTCCAGGATATCCGTTTGGGCCGTGAGCCAGAAGTTTTTCATTCGGTGACGTGCAGGTGCTGTTGATCGTGGTCGGAGGCAGCCGCGGGGGGCGGCAAGGCCGGACCGGCGCCGGTAGTCAAGCCGCTGGCGCTGCCTTTGGCGGTATCGCCAGGGGGGGAATCGCCGCTGACAGGAGGGTCGGCCTGTGAACCAGCTCCCACGGGCTGATTCGCGGCGGGGTTGAAGATGGGAGCGTTGAAGCGTTCCTCGACCTCATGGATGTGCCTCCTGGCCGCGGCAAAGTCGATGGCCTCGGGCTCCGGCTCGGGCTGGGCACCCAGACCGTATTGCATGGGCGTTTCCTTGCCCTTGAGGTAATAGGCGGTACGGGCATCGATCCAATTGCCGTTGCGCCAGTCGGTGACCCAGATCTGGGTCCGGGGATCTTCCCGCCAGGGCTGCTCGTCCAACCAGATGACGGCGCAGCCGATGTCGTCGAAGAAGTGCAGGCTGGTCTTGCCCTCGTCCTTGAAGGCACGTATCTGGGCGGAATAGTCACGGGCGGAGAGGACCATGCGGCAGCGGTCGCAGGTGATGCGGTCCCATTTCACATCGACAGGGCCAGTACCGGGGTCGCCGCAACCCATGAGTCCCGGCAGCGCGGCAAGCAGGAACAGGACGGCGAGGCAGGTGGAATGGGCTAGGCGATCAGGCATGGGCCTGCTCCACTTCATCCAGGGCAAGGCTGGAAATCAGGGCGGCGTAACGGGAAACCATGCCGAGAAAACGCAGACGGTCCGGCCCCGGCACCTGGCCCCGCCAGGTGAGTCCCTCGTCCAGGGTATGGAAGCCCCAGGGACCAATGGCGCGGGCGAAGGCCTCGTCGGCGCGGGTTAGAATCAGGCGGCAGTCGAGCCGGCTGGAGAGGTCCACCAGGTCCGCCACCCGGTCGTCCAGTACCACCAGGCCCTGGTCCAGCTCGATCACCCGGTTGACCAGGGACGCCACCTCGTCCAGGCGGTGGCTGGAGATGAGCATGGCGGCGCTGTCCTTATGCTGGGCCAGGAGGTCGAAAAAGATACGGCGGGCCTGGGGGTCCAGGTTGGCCGCTGGCTCGTCAAGGATCAGGACCTCCGCGTCCCGGCCCAGGGCTATGCTGATTAGGAGCTTCTGTTTCTGCCCGCCAGAGAGCTTGACGAAGGGGTGACGGCGGAAGCGAGCCACGTCCAACCCCAGCCGGCTCGCCACCTCCTCCATCCGCGCCGGATCGGCGCCGCAGACCCCGGCGGCGAAGGAGAGGAGTTGGCCCACCGGCATCCGCAGGGGAGGCGGTAGCTGAGGCACGAAGCCGATCTTGGCCAACACCTCCTCCCTATGCTCGCGAGGGTTCAGCCCAGCCAGTGTGACCTGGCCCTGGCAATGGTATTCACCGAGCAGACAGCGGATGAGAGTGGTCTTGCCGGCGCCATTGGAGCCGATGAGGGCCACCCTGTGCCCCCGCCCGATCTCCAGATCGATGCCCTGGAGTACCGCATGGCGGCGAAACCGCTTGACGACCTTTTCGAAGCGAATCATGGCAGTCACAACACCTTATCCAGCCCCTTGACCTTGAAGCGCAAGGAACTGGTCGGGCAGATGTCCACGCAGAGGCCACAACGGGTGCAGTCGGCGCCAATATCGGTGGTGACCGCCCGCGCCCGGCCGCGGATGGTCACATCGAGGACATGGGGCACCAGGCAAACGGCACGGCAGTCACCCTCGTGATGGCAGTCCTGGACCCGATACTGGACCCGCACCGGGGACAGGACACCCGCCAGGCCATAGGTCACGCCGATGGGGCAGATATAGCGGCACCAGGCGCGGCGGGACACGAATACCTCGAAGGCCAGGAGGGCCAGCACCCAGAGAAGGGCAAGGCCAGGACCATAGATGAGGGCGCGGCTGAGAATGCCGGTGGGGGATAAAGTCTCGAACAGGGTATAGCCGCTGACCAGGGTCAGCACAATGAAGACTAGGTAGAAGAAGGTCCGGCCGACCCGATGGAACTTGATATCCCGCGCCCACTTCCGCTTGGCCAGCCAGAGGTGGATCTTCTCCGCGCCCTCGGCCAATAGATGATAGGGACAGACCCAGGAGCAGAAGGTGCGCCCCCCCAGGAGTAACCACATGATGAAGACCGTCACCGTGCCGATGACCAGATTAAGCACAACATGTTTGTAGGCCAGCATGACCTGGAGGGCCGAATTCAGGTCCGCCATGTGAAAGCCGACGAAGCGGGAGGCCGTCAATGCCCCCTCCAGGAGCTGGACATCGTAGTAATAGGAGGCGACGAACAGCAGGTTGGCGATGATCAGGGTCGCCCAGCGGCGGTTGCGCCACTTGTGGCGATCCGAGGCCAGGGCGCGTCCAGCCTCCACCACATGTAACTTTTCCTTGGTCAACTTCTCCTTGCGCTTTTCCGTCATAAGGGTGACGACCTCCGGCAGGCGGTCGTCAGGTCCCGGCTTGGCGGGGTCCAGGCCGATCAACTGGCGCAGGGATTCGATCATATAGTTCATGGCAGGCTCACCCAACCGGGGCCGCGTCCGTGACGCGGTCGATATCGATAACGATGGCGGCGGGGTCCACGGGACAGATCATTTCACACACCCCGCAACCGACGCAGCCATCCAGGACAACTGGCAGGGCTCCACC
>JBFZDM010000023.1:0-3172 GCA_041307365.1 Chromatiaceae bacterium
TCCGATCTCCAACCAGTGGTGGCAGTATCAGGTCAAGGCCGCTGACCTGGGCCTCCGCGCCAAGGCCCTCCTCGACGAGGGTGGCGCCAAGCCCGTCAATCCCAAGTAGTTTCCAAGCCCGGGCCCGCGGCAGCCGCCAGGCTCCCGTGGGCCCGGACCAAGAGTCCCACGCATTTTGAGGTTATTCATCATGAGAACAGTCAAGGCCCTTTCCGTAGCCTTTTGCCTGACCGCCGGGCTTGGCGCCATGGGTACAGTCCAGGCCCTCGACGGGGCCGAACTTTATGCCAAGAAGACCTGCGTCGCCTGTCATGGCAAGGATGCCAATACCCCTATCCTGCCTGTTTATCCCAAGCTCGCTGGCCAGAATCCGGATTACGCCTACAATCAGATGAAGGATATCCAGAGCGGTGCCCGTAACAATGGTCAGACGGTGGCCATGAAGGCGGTCATGCACCTGGTCTCGGACGAAGAGTTGCGAGCCATCGCCGACTGGCTAGGCACGCTGAAATAGAGGTTGAAATTCACGTTGTTAGGGTTTGACCAAGGTCAAGGTGGCGGGCCCGCCGGTGCCTAGACTGCCAAGCAGAGGCGCGAAACGGGGAACGCTGCGCGCCCGCCCGGTCCGCCCCGGTCCGGCAACCCTGGGTCAACATTCGGAGATTGAACATGAGCATTTTCACAATTCGGCTAGCCGTCGCCGCCATCGCCACCGCCCTGGCGGGCTCGGCCCTGGCCTGGAACGAGGGCGGCGGCGAGCAGGACGAGGCCCTCCACCTCAAGGGCGATCCGGAAAACGGGCGTGATGTTTACGAGGTCTGCGCCGCTTGCCATCTGCCCGAGGGCTGGGGTCTGGCTGACGGCACCTTCCCCCAGCTTGCCGGCCAGCACACGAAGGTTGCGATCAAGCAGTTGGCCGATATCCGGGCATTGAATAGGGATAATCCGACGATGTATCCCTTCGCATTGCCGTCCCAGATCGGTGGCCCCCAAGCCATCGCCGATGTCGTCGCCTATATGGCCAAGCTTCCGATGGCCCCCGAGAATGGGGTAGGACCTGGCGATGACCTGGAGCACGGCAAGAAGCTTTACGAGGACAACTGCGTGCGTTGCCATGGCGCCAATGGCGAGGGGGACAACGACAAGTACTATCCCCGCGTCCATGGCCAGCACTACAACTACATCGTTCGCCAGTTCAAGGAGATAAAGGGTGGCGCGCGGCGTAACGCCAACCCCGACATGGTCGAGCAGGTCAAGAACTTCACCGAGCGCGACGTGCTAGCGGTCAGCGACTTTACCTCCCGTCTCAAGCCGCCCAAGGAACTCTTGGCGGAATCCGCCGATTGGCAAAATCCCGACTTCCAATAAATGGCGTGGAAGAGAAGCGGCAGGGAGGCCGCGCTATTTTTTTCCGGGAGCGCCGCCCCCCTCGCCCTTCCGGGATACCGGGCCTGATTCGCTGCCCCGAGGGATCCCGGTGACCCATCCAGCCTTCATCCTCAATTAGCGGTACCATTCGATGAACGCGCAGACGAAAGCCTCCCGAGGCCTGGTGACGGGTCTCCTGACCCTGATTGCCCTGGGGCTGCTGGCAGCCATCTATTTCTCTCCCATCTGGTGGGTGTCTCTCACCGCGCCCAACTACCCCCCCGAGTCTTTCCCCGACGGGGTGCGTATCCACTTCCACATGAACGGTGTCTTCAACGGCTGCCAGAAGGTCGAGAAGACGGAGATCCGCGAGGACGAGGCCCTCGACTGCGTCCACGAGATGGATACCATCAACCACTATGTGGGCATGTACCCCATCGCCGCCGGCGGCGTGGTGGAGCGGGCCTTTTCGCCCTTCATCGTCAGCCTCCTCGGGGTCATGATCCTGGGCTTTGTCATCCCCAAGAGCGGGCTGCGGCTGGTCGTCATGTGTTTGGGTTTCATCGGCATCCTGGGCTGGATGGGGCTGACCTTTTATAGCGAGGGCGGGCTCAACTACCAGAATACCGGCTATCTGACGGCCATGGTCACGGCGCTGGACCAGGAGGGTGGCACCGAGAGGGAGGCACCCAAGGTTTCCGCCGCCGACGCCCTCTTGGCTCGGCTCAAGGCGGAGTTGGGCGAGACCGTGGCGCCGGCCGCCACCCAGGCCAAGGAGCAAAAGGGGGACACCAAGGAGCACCTGATCGAAAGCCTGCGCACCCGCTTCGATAAGACCCAGGCCCGCCTGCCCGCTGACGAGCGTCGGGTCTGGACCGGTAGCGGCGCCCAGACCCTGGTCTGGCACTACGAAACCAGTCTCGGACGATATTTCAACGACCCGGCCCAGATCGCCCCCATGGCCAAGGTCATGGCGGCCGCCACCCATGCCTTCTTTTGGGTTTTGGTTGGCGTCATGCTGCTGCTGCTGTGGGGCGCCCGCCAGGGCTCGGGGCCCATCTACTGGCTGATGATCCTGGTGCCCCTGGCCTTGCCGCTATTCTTCATCATCGACTATGCCGCCTGGTTGTGGTGGTACGGCCATACCCTCAGCGATATGGGGGCCTTCACCGTCAAGCCCTTCATGCCCACCGTCTTTGGCGATGGCAAGGTGGCCCAGTTCGCGACCCATTCCTATCCCTACACCGGCTTTGGACTCATGGTGCTGCTCTCGATGATACTGGCGGTGCTGGCCCTATTGAAGCGCAAGGGGATGCGGGAGGCCCAGTGAGCCCCCAAGGTCCGCCGCGGGCGTCGCCGGTGAGTCCCAACCGGGATTCGTGGGCAACCCTAGCCCTCCTTGCCTGGTTGGCCGCTCCCCTGGCCAGCGCCGGCCTGGTCTCGCTCCAGCCCCTGGTGGACGAGGCCGAGCCGGGGGCCGTCCTGCTGCCGGAGCCTGGCGTCTATGCGGGTCCCCTGGTCATCGACAAGCCCCTGACCCTCGACGGCCGTAACCAGGTGACCCTCGATGGGGGGGGCAAGGGCACCATAGTCCTGCTTGACACGGATGGGGCCACCCTCAAGAACCTGCGCCTCACTCATTCCGGCGATTCCCACAATGACATCGATTCCGGCGTCCATGTGCGCGGCAACTTCAATGTCATCAAGGACAATGTGATCGACAACTGCCTCTTCGGCATCGATCTGCAACAGTCGAACAACAACATCGTCCGCCGTAACCGCATCTCGTCCAAGCCAGTGGACC
>JBFZDM010000025.1:0-3693 GCA_041307365.1 Chromatiaceae bacterium
CTTAGCTTCAAGTTCCGGCTTTGGGCCACGGATGATCGCCGTTTCGGTATCTGGGCGGCCTACACCCAGCAGAACCAGTGGCAACTCTATAACGATGACGTTTCCAGACCCTTCCGGGAAAGCAACTACGAACCCGAGTTGATGCTCACCTACAACCCCGACCTTGCCTTGGGCGCTGGTTTCCATTGGCGCCTCTTCAACCTCGGCATCAATCACCAATCGAATGGGCGCTCAGACGCCCTGTCAAGGAGTTGGGACCGCGTCATCGCCACCTTTGGCTTCGAGACGGACAACTTTGCCCTGCTGGCGCGAACCTGGTACCGCATCCAGGAGAACGAGAGCGACGACGACAATCCGGATATCGAGGATTACCTGGGCTACGGCGATATCACGGGCATTTACAAGTGGCGTGGCCATAGCTTCACCCTCATGGGACGGGGCAACCCCAGTACCGGCAAGGGCGCGGCCCAGTTGTCCTGGACCTCACCGCCCATCCTGGGACCCCTGCGGGGCTACGTTCAGGCATTTACCGGCTACGGCGACAGCATGATCGACTACAACTGGAACCAGAACGCCATCGGTATCGGTGTCACCCTCAATGACCACCTCGATCAAGCTATCCATCGTTTCTAAGTCATGGTTCAAAAATAACCGGTACATCAGTCAATTCGCCCTGTCCCAACTCCCAATGATTGAGCCGGACCATGCCGGATTTAACCCTGCCGCCGCGCTTTGCGACTTGTGTTACCTGGGCTTACGGGCGGGGGATGATTGCCAACCGCCGCGGCAAGGTCGATCATCCGCATACTCAATCGGCTGATGCGGACGCCGCGGCCAGCCATTCCAGCACCCGCCGCTCCTGATAGGCGTAAAAGGGGTTGTGCCTCTGGCGCAGCACCCAGTTGCCGGGGAGCTTGAGTACGCCATTTTCCCCCCGAATCGCCAGTTGGCCGAGAAAGACCTGCCTGGGATCGGCGGGGGGATAACGGCCGTAGAGGGGGTCGTCCGGGGGAAAGGGCAAGGCGACATGGGATAGGGCGATGACATCGTCGGGCCAAGGGATCTCCAGGGGCTCGCTAGCCTGGAAGCCCGCCGCGAAGGGAGGCTTGTACTCGGCCAGGACCTGGCGGCTGTCTGGCGATTCGTTGCGAATGAAGGTGATGGCAAAGGGCAGGCTGGTATCCGCCAGCAGGCGCGCGGTCAGGGCGCCGGCATCGGTGACGATCAGGGGGGCATCGAGGGCAAAGCGGTTGATGTCGTAGAGCACGAGTTCGTGTTGCTCCGGCGCCAGCCTCTCAAGCAACCCCTGGGCCACGGCGTCCGGCGACACGGTCGCATCCACCGCCGTCAGAAAAACCAGGGTCGGGGGGAAGCCGACGATACCGCCATGGGCGGCCAGCCGTCCTAGCCGCCCCGTCACCCCGCGGGTCATGCGATGAACCTGGAGGCTGGCATTGGCGGTGAAGGAGTTGAACCGGAAGGGGTCGAACTCGGGGAGGATGGCGGTCCACGCCAGGCGTTCGAGGCCGGGCAGATGGGCCAGGCGCTCCAGCCAGGGGGTCAAGGCCGCCACGGGGGTCAGGCCGATGGCCGGGGAAACCAGCACCAGGCTGGCGGGCGCGGGATCGGCGCCGGTGGCGCGAGCGTTCAGGGTGTAATCCAGGGCCAGGGCGGCGCCGGTGGAGTAGCCGATGACGTGGATGGGCTTGCCGTCCAGGGCCCCCGCCAGGTGTCGCATGCCCAGGCGCACCACCGCCGCCAGATCCTCCCAGGTCAGGTCGCGCAGCCCGGCCGGGACGGCGCCATGGCCTGGCATGCGCAGACCCAGCACCCGATAGCCCGCCTGGCCCAGGGTCTCGCCCAGGGCGCGCAGACTGTAGGGGCCATCGGACATGCCGTGCAGGAGCAGGACGCCGCCCCGAGGCTCAGCGGGGACCACTTCATAGCTGCGGTTCCAGTTGGGCTCCTTACCGCGCGGGTCGGTGGCGCTGCCGGGGCTGTACCGCACCCATTCCTCATCCGGGCCCTGGGGCGTGTACGCATAGACCAGGGCGTCCATCTGAGCGAAGAGGCGGCCCTCCAGGGCCCGATAATCCGCCAGGGTCCGCACCTGATCCGTCTTGTCGGCGGTGAATTCCTCGCTCAGTTCAATCTCGTGCCAGGGCTGCATCGGGGGGCCATCCAGGGCCCAGAGGACATAGAGGAGCAAGACCCCGGCCAGGAAGCCGAGGAAGGCGATGCCCAGATAGAGCCCCAGGCGTTTGGCGGCGCGGGCGACGGTCATCATGGCGTGGCTCGGTGATTAAGGGTTGGGAAGGATCCGGGACGCCGCCTAGCGATCCCGCGTCAGGACTGAGTAGCGCTTGCCCTCGGGCGTCCTGAATTCAAACCGCAGCCGGTTGAGCGGCGTCTCCGGATTGGCCAGGCGCAGATAGATGTCGTCGAAAAACTCCGGGACCTCGAGACTGAAATTGTGGAAGTTGCGCGTGCGGTTCACCGGTGTCACGTCAACCAGTTCGACGTGGTCGCTATCCACCTCCACCAGGCCCATCAGCTCCTCCACCTCGCCGATCAATTCCGCCGTATCGACGGACAGGCTGCTCTCGCCGAGGCGGCGCTCGCGATTGACGAGGCGGCTGAGCAGCAGGGCGCGGTCGTTGGAGGAGACATAGAGGGTGGTATGGCGAGCCAGGGCGGCGAGATCCTGCTTGAAGCGCTCGTTGAACTCGCCCTTGCCCACGTCCGGGGCCGTGAGCACCACCTCGTCAACCTCGACCTCCGCGTCGGCGAAGGCCGGGTCCTGGTTGAGGTAATGGAAGGCCTTGACGACGACCTGGCCACCCAGGCTGTTGGCCAGGATCCAGAGCCGATCGGGCCGGATCTCCTGGATGACGAAGCTCAGGATGGCCGCCAGATCGGCGCCGGAGGCCGAGGCGATCTCCTGGGCACGGCGATAAGAGCGCAGGCTGGAGCCCTGATTGCCAGGCCAGTCGAAGACCATCACGGGGGCGTCGATGTCGATGACATGGGCCAGAAAGGCCGTGCCCCGCAAGGCAAAGTCCATGTCGGTGCGCAGCCCGTGCACCAGCAGCAGCAGCCCGCGATGGGGCGAGGCCTCGACCAGGGGCCGCAAACGGGCGGCGAAATCGGCCCGGTCGGTGCCCTGGACAGTCAGGATTTTGATCTCCTCCTCCATGAACCAGCGGCTGGCGTTCAGCCACCGCCCCAGACCCAGGGAGGGCTCGATGAGGGTATCGAAATAGCCCAGACGCCATTCGGCGCCAAGTTCCGATCCATAACGCGCCGCCAGGGGCCTGTCCTCGCCCCCGGCCAGCGGCGCCCGATTCGAGGCGAAGAAGAAACGGAAGCTGTCCTGGTCCCCGACCCGCGACACCGCCATGTGCCGGAACTGGGCGCCTTCCGCCCGCTCCAGGGCCTGGTTGGTGGTGGTATAGAAGAAGTAGGCCCCCAGCCCCGTCAGGACCAACAGGATGGATACCGCCCAGAGCAGACGTTTGTTGGATGGCTTCATGGCGCTGCTCGCAAGCTTCTCGGTCCCTCAAGGGGTTGAATGGCCACGCCGGGAGATGGGGACAATGCTAGCCAGGATGGTGGCTTGCCGCAAGGCAATGGGGATCCAGTCGCCGAAGTCCCGCCGGGTGTAGCCGGCGCTGGCGTAGGCGGTGGCATCGC
>JBFZDM010000050.1:0-3519 GCA_041307365.1 Chromatiaceae bacterium
TGGCGACCGCGCTTGCGAGGACAGGGAGCGGCCCCCGTGCCGTCCCGGTCCACCCAGCCCCATGCCAGGCCTGGGTTTGTTCCTTGCTTTAGCGCAATCTTTATTTTGTCAGCGAATCGTCGGGCAACGGCAATTTTTTTGACGGGTTTGTTTGATCGAAGTCATCCATTTCGCAGTCTTGGCGCCGTTATGATGCTCCCCTGTCCGGGCGAGCCAGACGGCGCCCCCTCCCCCGCCCCAAACGGCGATATGGGCCGCCGCCAAGGCACCAGCCGGGCCCAGACCGCCCGCCCCTCCCCAGGGGCGAACGCCCTCCCACCGCCGGATCCCCGGTCTGAAGCAGGTAAACCGCGATGCCTATGGAAGCGGGTGACATCGAACTCATCGTTCGCATCATCCTCCAGATCGTCCTCCTCTCGGGGTCGGCCATCTTTTCCGGTTCCGAGACCGCCCTCTTCTCCCTGAGCCGGATCCACCTGCAGAAGCTGCGCAACACCCGGGACCCGGCCTCGGAGGGTATCCATGCCCTCCTCGACGAGCCGCGCCGGCTCATCATCTCCATCCTCTGCGGCAACGAGCTGGTCAACATCGCCTCCTCGGCCAACATGGCGGCCATCCTCATGAACCTCTTCGGCGCCGGGGACGCGGGCTGGATCAACATCCTGGTCATGGTGCCCCTGCTCCTGCTGGTGGGCGAGGTGACGCCCAAGACCATCGCCGTCACCTTCCCCGTCGGCTTCGCCAAGAACGTCAGCGCCCGCATCCTGCCGCGCTGGATCTGGCTCATCACCCCCCTGCGGGAGGCGGTGCGCCTGGTGGCGGACCGGGTGACCACCTGGGTCGTCGGCGACGTCGTGGCGCGGGAGAATCTCCTGCAACCGGACGAACTCAAGACCCTCCTGGAGGAGGGCGAGGAGACGGGCGTCATCGACGCCACCGAACGGGTCCTCATCGACAACCTGCTGGAGGCCTCGAATACGGAGATCTCCCACATCATGACGCCAGGACCCCGCATCCGCTTCCTCGACGCCGGCCTGCCCGTGCCGGAACTCCTCGAGCAATTCCGCCGCCACCGCCACCCGCGCATCCCGGTCTATTCGGGGCACTGGGACAACGTCATCGGCTTCCTCTATTCGGAGGACGTGCTGCGGCTCATTCGCGGCGGGGCGGACCTGGAGCGGGTCCAGATCCAGGACATGCTGCGACCGGTCCATTTCGTCCCCCCCACCATCAAGGTGGACGAGATGTTCAACTTCTTCCAGACCCACAATACCCGCTCCACCATAGTCCTCGGCGAGTTCGGCGAGGTGCTGGGCATCGTCACCATCAAGGACGTGCTCAAGTTCATCTTCGGCGAGATCACCAGCCCCATGCGCGGCATCGAGGATCACGAGCGCGACGAGGTGGGCTACATAGTCCCCGGCGACATGCGACTGCTGGACTTCTACAACCTGACCAACATCGACATCACGGACCCCATGATGACCACGGTGGGCGGCGTCGTCTTCCGCCTCTTCGGCCGGCTGCCGAAGGTGGGTGAAAGCGTCGTCCACGATGCCCACAGTTACACCGTGCTCCAGGTCGATCGCCTGCGCATCGCCCGCCTGCGGGTAGCCCCGGTGGAGGAAGGGGCCCTGGAGGAGGAGGAACTGGCGGAATTGATCGAGACCCAGGAGGCGCCACCGAACGAGGAGCCCCCCGCCGTGGAAGCGGCCATCGAAGCCGCCAGGGAAGCGGCCCCCACCTCATCCCCCGACGCCCGCTAGGAGAACCGCGATGGATCTGCTCATCCCGTTTTTGATCATGATCTTCTTCCTGATCCTGAAGGGCTTTTTCTCGGGCTCCGAGATCGCCATCGTCAATTCCGACAAGTTCAAGATGCGCCACCTGGCCAAGACCGGGGACCGCAAGGCGGCACTCCTGCTCAAGATGTTCCGCACCCCGGACGTCATCCTGGGCACCACCCTGGTCGGCACCAATGTGGCCACGGTCACCATCTCGACCATGGGCGCCATCATCGCCATCGAGGCCTTCGGCGAGATCGGCGACATCATCTCGGTGCTGATCATGACGCCCTTCCTGCTCATCTTCGGCGAGATCGTGCCCAAGAGCGTCTTCCAGCAAAAGGCGGACTCGGTGGCGCGGACCATCATCCCCTTCCTGCGCTTCTTCTCCCTCGCCTTCTATCCGGTGATCTTCGTCTTCAGCCGCATCGCCCGCTTCGCCACCCGGCTGGTGGGGGGCGCCTCCGCCGGCCAGACCTTCTTCATCACCCGCGAGGAACTGAGCGTCCTCCTCGACATCAGCGACACCGGCAGCGGCGCCGGCGCCGGTAAGGTCGATCGGCGCAGCATCCGCCGCGTCATCCGCTTCGCCGACACCACGGTGGGCCAGGCCATGATCCCCCTGGCGGATGTCATCGGCTTCAACGAGATGCGCAGCACCGCCGACGCCGTTCAGACCGTCATCAAATATGGCTTCAACCGCCTGCCCGTCTATCGCGGCAATATCACCAACGTCAAGGGCGTGCTCACCCTGACCACCTGGGACATGCTGGACCCGGCGACGGAGGAGCGGCGCTGCACCGACTTTGTTCGCCCCCCCCTCTACCTGTCCCCCCAGCAGACCATCGACCAGACCCTGCGGCTGCTCCAGGCGCGGGAGGATCACATGGGCATCGTCGTGGACGAATTCGGCTCCGCCATCGGCATCATCACCATGGAGGACATCTTCGAGGAGGTGGTGGGCGATATCGAGGTGGGCTACGACTTCGACGAGTATCACGCCAAGCGCCAGTACAGCATCGAGGAGGAGAGCGAGAACAGCTACCTCATGAGCGGCCGGGCGCCCCTCTCCGAGGTCAACGACAAGCTGCACATCAAGCTGCCGGTCACCGTGGCCCACACCATCGGCGGCTTCGTCGTCAGCCGCCTGCGGCGCATCCCCCAGGAGGGCGACGGCATCCAGGACGAAGGCTTCCGCTTCACCGTCATGGAGGCCGATCCGCGCACCGTGCTCAAGGTACGGGCGGAGCGGGTGTGATGACCCCCGGCGGCCGTCACCAGAACGTCACCTTGCCGCAATAGAGTTAGTCCAAACCCACACCAACGCGGTACCCCGGGGGCTCTCATGGATAAATTCGTCAGCCGGCTGCGCATCGGCGAGAAGATCGGACTTGGCTTTGCCCTGGTGGGCCTCCTCTACCTGGCGGCCATCTGGCAATACCATCAGAGCCAGCAGGCCCTGATCCGGGGTCATGATCAGCTTCATTCCCTGTTCGTGGCGCGCGTCAACCAGGCCTTCGCCATCCAGGCCCATCTCACCCAGGCCCGCCAGGCGGAGGGCCAGTTCCTGCTCCATCGCCGGGAGGCGGATGCCAGCCTGGTGGGGGAGCAAACCCGGCTCCTGCTGGAACAGAGCCGGCAACTCGCCACCGATGCCGATGCCGATGCGGCCAAGACCGGCGACACCCTGCGCCAGCTCGCCGAGACCTACCAGGTGGGCTTCAAGGACCTGGCG
>JBFZDM010000049.1:0-3002 GCA_041307365.1 Chromatiaceae bacterium
TAGGCGAACATGGGCCGGGCGTTCTTCCCATCGGTGGCGCGCTCGTAGCCGATGACGCAGTCCACCTTCTTGCCATCCAGGAGTTCCTTGGCTTTGCTGCGAATCTGTTCGGTCTCTGTCATCGCTTAGCCTCCGCAACCAACCCTTTTCTGGGGCCAAGCTTGGTCAGTTCCTCCGTGAAGGAAGTGACCACCTGGGACCACCGCTTGCCTTCGGAGGCGGAGACCCATTCCACCCGGAACCTGGCGCTTTCGATGCCTAGATACTCCAGGAACGGCCGCAGTAGTGCGAACCGTCGGCGGGCATAGTAGTTGCCCTCAGTGTAGTGGCAGTCACCGGGGTGACAGCCGGCAATGAGGACTCCGTCGGCGCCCATCTGGAAGCTCTTGACTATCAGGAGTGGGTCCACCCTGCCGGAGCAAGGCACGCGGATGATGCGGATGTTGGTGGGATAGGTGATACGGCTGGTGCCGGCCATGTCGGCTCCGGCATAGCTGCACCAGTTGCACAGAAACCCCACGATTCTAGGTTGAAATTCTACTGCCATAACGATACCACCTCGGCCAGTAATTGCTGCTGGGTGAATCCGCGCAGATTCGCGGCTCCAAATCTACAGGCGGCCACACAGAGACCGCAGCCCTTGCACAAGCTCTCATTGGTTACCGACACGGTGCGGCCATCCCTCAACTTCTGAGAATCAATGGCGCTGAAGGGACAGACTTCCTGGCACAGCTGACAGCCGCTGCACTTGGCCTGGTCTATGGCGGACACCATGGGGTCGCTGGTCAGGAACTCCTGGCTGAACAGACCGGCTACCTTGGCGGCGGCGGCGCTGCCCTGGGCCACCGACTCGGGACTATCTCTGGGTCCCACGCACGACCCGGCCAGGAAGATGCCGTCGGTCTGGGTCTCCACCGGGCGCAGCTTGGGATGGGCCTCGATGAAGAAGTTGTTGGTGTCGTAGCTGACCTTCAGCGTCTGGGCCAACTCAGCGGCGCCTTCGTTGGGCTCGGCTGCTGTGGCCAGCACCACCATGTCGGCGGCGATCTCCACCGGTCTCCCGATGAGCGAGTCCTCACCGCAGACCATGACCTTGTCGCCATCCTGGTAGAGCTTGGAAACCCGGCCGCGGAGCCACAAAGTGCCGTATTCCTGCTGAGCGCGGCGGGAGAACTCGTCGAAGTCCTTGCCGCCGGCGCGGATGTCGATATAGAAGATGTAGCACTGCACGTGCGGGTCATGCTCCTTGAGCATGATGGCTTGCTTGGCCATGTACATGCAGCAGAACTTGCTGCAGTAGGAATGGCCCTTGAGTTCGTCCCTGGACCCGACGCAGCTTATGAAGACCACAGTGTGCGGGTGCTTGCCGTCCGAGGGGCGCAGGACCTCGCCGCCGGTAGGGCCGGAGGCGTTCATCAATCGCTCTAACTGCAGGCCGGTGACCACATCCGGCAGGCGTCCGTAGCCGTACTCTCCGTAGGCCTTGGGATCGGAGGTCTTGTATCCGGTGGCTACCACGATCGAGCCGATCTGGTAGGTGAGTATCTCTTCCTTCATGTCGTGGTCTATGGCGCCCGCCTGGCACAGCCGGACGCACTCGCGGCATTCAGAGCAGACGCCGCAGGCGAGGCACCGTTTGGCCTCTTCCATGGCCTGCTCCGGCGTGAATCCCAACTCCACCTCGGAGAAGCTTTTGATGCGTGTATCCATGGGCATCTCCGCCATCTTCAACCGGGCCTTTTCGGGATACTGCTCTTTCAGCTCTTCGATCTCTTCCTCGCTGGGCTTCTTGGCCTCTGCCTTTGGCTCGGCGGTTGTCGGCAATGGTTCGCCCTTCAGATAATTGTCGATGGAGGCCGCGGCCTTGCGGGCGGAGGACATGGCATCAACTACCATCAGCGGGCCGGTGACGGCATCGCCGCAGGCGAAGACACCCTGGACGTTGGTCGCCAAGCTGGCCTCGTCGACTTTGACGGTGCCCTTGCCGGAAACAGCCACATTCAGATCCTTGGCGAAGCCCAGGTTGGGCGCCTGGCCCAGCGCCGGGATGATGGTATCCACGTCCAGCTTGAACTCGGAACCGGCGATGGGCTCGGGGCGGGGTCGTCCGCTGGCATCCGGTGCGCCCAGCTTCATCTTCACGCATTCGATGGCCTTGACCTTGCCGCCCTCTGCGATGACCTTGGTGGGAGCGGCCAGGAGCATGATCTCAATACCTTCTTCTTCGGCGGCCAGTATCTCCACCTCGTTGGCCGGCATCTCGTCCCGGCCGCGGCGGTAGACGATGGTCACTTTGCTGCCCAGGCGGCGGGCCGTTCGGGCGGCGTCGATGGCGGTGTTGCCGCCGCCGATGACGGCGACGCGCTGGCCGATATCCACCTTCTGCCCCAGGTTGACGGCTCTCAGGAAGTCAACGCCGTGGAAGACCCCCTGGGATTCTTCGCCGGGCACGTTCAGCTTGAGGCTGTTGTGCGCGCCGCTGGCCATGAGCACGGCGTCGAACAGCTTCTGGAGTTCGGTCAGCTTCGGTTTCTCTCCAACCCTGGCGTTGGTGACGATCTCCACGCCCAGCTTCTGGATGTACTCGATGTCCTTCTTGAGAGTCTCCCGGGGCATGCGGTAGGCAGGGATGCCCACGCGGACCATGCCGCCTGGTTCCGGTAGCGCCTCCAAGATGGTTACCTGATGACCCGCCAGTGCCAGGTCATGCGCGGCTGTCAATCCGGCGGGACCGGCACCGATGATGGCCACCTTCTTGCCGCTCTTGGTGATCTCGGGAACCGGCAGACTGCCGATATCGTACTGGTCAGAGGCAAATCTCTTGAGTGAACAAATGGATAGTGGCTGGTCAACGTAGCCCCGCTTGCAGGCCTGCTCGCAAGGATGGTAGCAGACGCGGCCCAAAACAGACGGCAAGGGGTTGGTGCGCCGGATCAGCTCATAGGCTTCCTTGAACTTGCCATTGGCGATCAGGGCCAAGTACCCTTGAACGTCCATGTGAA
>JBFZDM010000105.1:0-6313 GCA_041307365.1 Chromatiaceae bacterium
GGGGCCCCTGGCCTTAGCGGCGCGGCGCGCCTGGCGGGGGAGGGGGCGCTGCGGGCCGGCGCGGGCCTGGTCTCGGTGGCGACTCATCCCGCCCACGCCACCCATCTCAATGCCGGCCGTCCGGGACTCATGGTGCGGGGGCTTACCGACCCGGAGGATTTGTCGCCCCTGCTGGCACGAGCGACGGTCGTGGCCATCGGCCCTGGCCTCGGCCGGGACCCCTGGGGCCTTGGCCGGCTCGAGCGCGTGCTGACGGAGGACAAGCCCCTGGTACTGGACGCGGATGCCTTGAATTGCCTGGCCGAGACGGGGATCCGTCGCGAAGACTGGGTCCTGACCCCGCATCCTGGGGAGGCGGCGCGGCTGCTCGGTTGTACAACAGCCGAGGCGCAGGCGGACCGTTTCGCCACCCTTCGTCAACTGAGGGGGCGCTATGGGGGTACGGTTGTCCTCAAGGGCGCCGGTACCCTGATCCTGGGTCCATCCCATCGCCCGCCCGGCGTCTGTTCCCAGGGCAATCCAGGCATGGCCTCGGGGGGGAGCGGCGATGTGCTCACGGGCATCATCGCCGCCTTGCTGGCGCAGGGGCTTGCCGTCGAGGATGCGGCGGAAGCAGCCGTCTGTCTGCACGCGGCGGCGGGCGATGCGGCGGCGGGCGACGGCGAGCAGGGAATGCTGGCGAGCGACCTGATCACGGCCCTGCGCCCCACCCTCAACGCGCTGGGGGCACGGCCATGAGGCTCGAAATCCGGGGGGAGGAGGCCCAGGACGCCCTCGGCCGGCGCTTGGCCGATCTCTTGTGTCCCCCCCTGACCGTCTGGCTGGAGGGGGACCTGGGCACCGGCAAGACTACCCTGACCCGCGGCATCTTGCGTGGGCTGGGTCATGGCGGCGCGGTGCGCAGCCCGACCTATACCTTGCTGGAGCCCTATGATCTGGGTCACCGGCGTCTCTACCATCTAGATCTCTACCGGCTTGGCGATTCCGAGGAACTGGAATATCTGGGTCTGCGCGATCTCCTGGATCGGGACAGCCTCCTCTTCGTGGAATGGCCCCAACGAGGCGGGGCCACCCTCCCCCCAGCGGATCTGATCATTCGTCTCCAATACGGGGATGGAGGGCGGGTGCTGGACCTGTTGCCTCTCACCACCGCTGGCGCCGAACTGGTCACCGCCCTGGCGGATATCCTGCGGAACCAGGAGAGAAATGGCGTGGGAAAGATGTTAGGATACAAGGTACTTGGTGGCTAGGGTCCGAGGTACCTGCTATTCTTTTTTTAATTTTTCCCTGGAATGCCGTCAATCTGGTGATTGCCATGTCGAGACTGATCGCCTTCCTATTGCTCCTTATTTCATCCCTGGTCCAGGCCGCGCCTGTGGATGTCCACGGGGCGCGCCTCTGGATAGCCCCCGATCAGACCCAGTTGGTGATAGACGCCGATGCCGTGGTGGATCATAAGATCTTCCCGTTGGAGAATCCGGATCGTCTGGTCATCGACATCCCCCAGGCGCGGCTTGCGGGCAAGCTGCCCCTGGCGGAGGCACAGGATCTGCTGGTCAAGGGGGTGCGCAGCGGCGTGCTCGACAATGGTGATCTGCGCCTTGTGCTTGATCTCAAGCAGCCCGTGCGCGCCAAGAGCGACCTGCTCGAACCCAATGAACGCTATGGCTACCGCCTGGTGGTGGACATGACCCCCCAAGCGGGGGCGACGGTGACGGAACAAGGCACGTCTCCGCTCCCTGGCAAGCCCGGTGGCAAAGCGGCCGACTCGATACGAGACCTGGTCATCGCCATCGACCCCGGTCATGGCGGCGAAGACCCGGGCGCCATTGGCACCCATGGCACCAAGGAGAAGGACATCACCCTGGACATTGCCCGCAAGCTGGCCAGTCTCATCAACAAGGAGACGGGGATGCGCGCTGTGCTAATGCGGGACGGGGATTACTACCTTGGCCTGTACAAGCGGATTCAGTTAGCTCGCCGCCATGACGCGGATCTCTTTGTATCCCTTCACGCGGATGCCTACCAGGATCAGAACGTGAGCGGGTCGTCGGTCTATACCCTGGCCAGCGGTGCCGCCACCAGCAGTCAGGCCCGGTGGCTGGCGGACAAGGAAAACAGTGCGGACCGCATCGGCGGGGTCAATCTCGACGACAAGGCCCCGGACCTGTCCAAGACCCTGTGGGAGATGGCCCAGGGTGGGACCCTGGAGCATGGCGGTCTGGTGGCCCAGGCGGTGTTGGCCAATCTGAGCAAGGTCGGGGCCGTGCATCACGGCAAGGTCCAGCAGGCCGGTTTCGCCGTCCTCAAGGCCCCGGACATCCCCTCTATCTTGGTGGAGACGGCCTTTATCAGCAACCCGGACGAGGAGAAACGCCTGAATAGCGCGGACCATCAGGCCAAGCTGGCCAGGGCCCTCCTCGGTGGGATCAAGGACTATTTCGCTGCCCATGCGCCGCCCGGTACCCGTTGGGCGAGCAAGGGGGGCATCCGCCGACATGTCATCAACCATGGCGATACCCTCGGCCGTATCGCCAAACAATACGAGGTGAGCATCTCCTCCCTCCGGAGCGCTAACCGATTGAGCGACGATAGCCTGCGCATCGGGCAGGTATTGACCATTCCGGAGGGCTGAAAGGGCCATCCAGCGGCTCCAGTACCACCCTGGCAGAGCCCAGCCCTGGGCCAAAAACCCAGGCTCTCGCCATCAAGCCGCGAGGGATGCGCTCAGGTGGGGCTGCAAGGCCTGCAGCAGGGCCCTGTGCACCTTGAGGTTGCCGGCGACGATATTGCCCGTCCGGAAGTGCCGGTCGCCACCGGCCAGGTCGGTGACGGTACCGCCAGCCTCGTTCACCAACAAGGCGCCAGCGGCCATGTCCCACTCCGCCAGCCCCAACTCCCAGAAGCCATCGGTGCGACCACAGGCCACATAGGCCAGGTCGAGGGCAGCCGAGCCGGGGCGCCGCAGGCCGGCGGTGTTCTGGATCAGGGCCTTGAACATGGCGAGATAAGCGTCCAGATGGCGCTGGTCCCGGAAGGGAAAACCTGTGCCAACGAGGGCACCGTCGAGGCCGAGCCGGCTGGCGACCCGGATGCGGCGGTCATTCAGCTGGGCCCCACCGCCGCGCTCCGCGGTGAACATTTCTTCCCGTAGGGGATCATAAACCAGGCCGCATTCCAGGCGCCCGCGATGGCGCAGGGCGATGGAAATGGAAAATTGCGGGAAGCCGTGCAGGTAATTGGTGGTGCCGTCTAGGGGATCGATGACCCATTCGAAGTCACTCTTGCCATAAGCACCACTCTCCTCGGCCAGGATGGCGTGGTCCGGGTACTTGGATCTGAGTTCCTGGATGATGGCTTCTTCCGCGGCCCGATCTACCTCGCTGACAAAGTCGTTATGGCTCTTGACCTGGATGTTGACCTGGTCCACACGCTCGAAATAGCGCAAGAGAATCCGCCCCGCGGCACGGGCCGCCCGCGTGGCAATGTTGAGTGTCGGTTGCATGGCCACGCACGATACCCGAAAGGCCGCCCACATTAAAGCTTGACAAGGGGCCGATCTTCTTCTGAAGTGACGCCGCTATGAACCCGGCCAGCCAATCCCCCCTGGATCGCATCCGTTTCGTGCTGGTGGAAACCACTCATACCGGCAACCTGGGCGCCACTGCCCGCGCCATGAAGACCATGGGCCTAAGCCGGCTTGAACTGGTCCGTCCCAAAAGCCGACCGGATGCGGAGGCCCTGGCCCGCGCCTCGGGCGCCGATGACCTCCTGGCCAATGCCGGCATCCATGACAGCCTGGTGGAGGCCATCGCCGGTTGCCGTTTGGTGATGGGGTCCAGTGCCCGCCTGCGCTCCGTGGAGTGGCCCCTGCTGGAACCCCCCGAGTGCGCCCGCCATCTACTGGGGGAAGCCCGGGACGGGGATGTCGCCCTGGTACTGGGTCGTGAGCGATCTGGGCTCACCAATGAGGAACTGGGGCTCTGCCATTTTCTGGCGCATATCCCGACCCAGCCGGATTTCAGTTCCCTCAACTTGGCGGCGGCGGCTCAGGTCTTCGCCTACGAGATTCGGCGCGCCTATCGCGAGGGACGTGGCGAGTCCCTGCCCAGGGAGGATCGGGATCTGGCGACGGCCGAGGCCCTGGATGGCTTTCAGGTCCATCTGTCGCAAACTCTGATGGAGATCGGCTTCGCCGATCCAGACCAGTCTCGAAAACTCAGTCGGCGCCTGCGGCGACTCTTCAACCGCGCCCGCCCGGACTGGACTGAGATCAATATCCTGCGCGGTATTCTTGGCGCCGCCCAGGGCCGCAAGGACCCGGCGCGCTTTCTCCGCCAGCCTCGGGAGCCTGGGGCAGACGGCTGAGGCCGGATACCTCCCCCACCTGTCCGCCATAAGCCTGCCCTGTTGTAACTTCGTCATGGGAGCTGACCAGTGTTTGAACGGCTCAGAGAGGATATCGATTGCATCTTCGACCGTGACCCGGCGGCTCGCAATGCCTTCGAGGTCCTCACCACCTACCCCGGCCTGCACGCCGTGGTGGCGCATCGTCTGACCCACCGTATGTGGCTGGCGAATTTCAAATGGCTGGCGCGGGTCATCGCCAACGTGGCGCGCCTCTTCACCGGCATCGAGATCCATCCGGGGGCCGAGATCGGCCGCCGGTTTTTCATCGATCACGGCATGGGGGTGGTGATCGGCGAGACGGCGATCATCGGCGATGACTGCACCCTTTACCACGGCGTTACCCTTGGCGGCACAAGCTGGGAGAAGGGCAAGCGGCATCCGACCCTGGGCCGGGACGTCGTCGTCGGCGCCGGCGCCAAGGTTCTGGGACCCATCCTGATCGGCGACGGGGTTCGTATCGGTTCCAATGCGGTGGTGGTCAAGTCGGTGAAGCCCGGCGGCACCGTGGTCGGCGTGCCTGGCCGTCTGGTGGAGCGTTCAACCAGCGTGGAGGAACAGCGCCGCGCGGACATCGCCAGGCGCATTGGCTTCGATGCCTATGGCGCCACCCGCGACACCCCCGATCCGGTGGCCCATGCCGTGAACTGCATGCTGGACCATATCCACCTGCTGGACAAGCGCCTGGAGGCCATGGCCGATGCCCTCGAGCAACATGGAATCACTGGCCATTTCACTGAATTGCCGGACATGGAGGCCTGTGAGATCCAGTCCACCGCCGATGATGGAGAACTGGATTTGCAGCCATCCACCCAACCCTTGAAAGAGGATGGCCCCAGATCCACCTCAGGGTAGCGGCGGAAGCGGGCATGTCGCGCCTCGCTCAACCAGTATCCTGGCGGTGATCCACCCCAGGTAAACGGGCGAGATAATACTTGATAGAAATACTCGGTTATTGTAGCCTAGCACCCATCGCAACCGGCAGGAGAGACGAGGCTCATGAGACTGACGACCAAGGGGCGCTATGCGGTAACCGCCATGCTGGACCTGGCCATCCATGGGGGGCAGGGACCCGTCGTTCTGGCGGACATAGCTCGGCGCCAGGGGATTTCCCTGTCCTATCTTGAGCAGATATTCGCCAGACTGCGCAATCATGCCTTGGTACTCAGCGTGCGTGGTCCGGGTGGGGGTTACAAACTGGCCCGGGGTGCCTCCACCATCTTCGTCGGCGAGGTGATCACGGCGGTGGACGAGCAGTTGGATGCGACCCGCTGTGGTGGGGCCAATGACTGTCAGGCGAAGGGTACCTGCCTGACTCACGAACTCTGGCGCGACCTGAGCGGACGTATACATGACTACCTGCATGGTGTCAGCCTCCAGGATCTGGTCGAGCGCCGAGGGGTTGAGGAACTGGTTAACCGTCGGCGCGGGACCGCCGGCTTGTCCTTACGGGCCTCGTCCGGTACCCGCGGCGGTGTCTCCCGGATTGCCGTCGGTGCTCGATGAGACCGGCGATGCCTCGAACTCGGAGCTTGAGATGAAACTACCCATTTACATGGATTATTCGGCAACCACCCCAGTGGACCCGCGGGTGGCGGAGAAGATGTGCGCCTGCCTGACCCTGGATGGTAACTTTGGCAATGCTGCCTCACGCTCCCATGCCTTTGGCTGGGCGGCGGAGGATGCCGTCGATATGGCCCGCCGGGAAGTCGCGACCCTGGTCAATGCCGATCCCAAGGAGATCGTCTGGACCTCCGGCGCCACCGAGTCCAACAACCTGGCCATCAAGGGCGTCGCCAATTTCTACCAGAAGCGGGGCCGCCATATCGTCACTTGCAAGACCGAGCACAAGGCGGTCCTGGATACCTGCCGCCAACTGGAGCGCGAGGGCTTTACGGTCACCTAC
>JBFZDM010000137.1:0-4989 GCA_041307365.1 Chromatiaceae bacterium
AATCCCATGGCCGCGATCATGCGCTGGCGCAGGGTTGTCATCGTCTGATCCTCGCTGAACGACCCGGAGTGGGTCGCAAGCAAGGGTGGACGATGGGGCTGCGAGTTGCTGGGGTGCCGGCCGGGACCGGTAATGGATGCTGGGGCGGGCTATGGCCAATCCAATGGCCTTGCGGAACGAACTCTGACAAGCCCCGCGGAGCGGATTAGTTCAACAGTATATTAGCCATCGTCAGACCGTATCGCCAGCCTGTCCGCCCAACGGAGGGTCCGATAAGCGTTACAGGCCTAACTCCTTCCACCGCGCCTCGAGGCGCTTGAGAGAGATGGGGTAGGCGGTACCGATCCTTTGGGCAAAGAAGGAGATACGCAACTCCTCCAGCATCCAGCGGATCTCGTCCAGGCGCGGGTCATGGCGGCCGGCGGCCTGGACCGCGGCCGCGCGCTCCCGCCACTTATCCAGCAGGGGGGTCAGTTCCCGCAGTTGCTGCTGGTCCCGGCCGGCGGCGTGGAAGAGCTTGTCCAGGCGCTCGCGAGCAGCTTTGAGGTAACGCGGGTAGTCCTTGAGGCGAGCGTAGGGTACCTCCAGCAGGAAGCCGCGGAAGATGAGGCCATCGAGTTGGTCCTTGAGGTCGAGGACCGAGGGCATCCAGTTGACCTGAGTAATGCCCGCCAGACCCTGGCGCAGCGCCTGGTAGTCGTCGAGGATGCGACCGACCAGGGCCAACACCTCGCTGGCGACCTGGGCGAGCTGGCCCCGGCGGCTGGCGAGGCGGGCCTCGAAGGCGGCCCTATCGCGGATGGGCGGCAGTTCCTCAAGGAAAGTCAGGTCGATGATCATGGCGAGGACTTCGTCGGCCAGATCCATGAGCTTCGGCTTGGGTTCGGCCGGGCCCTTCGCCGGCCCTGGTCCCGACACTGACCATGGTCCCGCCCCGGGCCTCGTCGCGGACCTTGGCTTCGGCCGGGATGCAGACCCTGGCGCCGATTCCGACGACGGCGCCAACCCCAGCACCGGTGCCTTGGCGTACTGCAACCGCAGCCGGTCCAGGCCGGGCAGATTGCGGCGCAACTGACGCACCTCGACCGCCAGGCTAAGCATGAAAAGCCGCCGCAGGCCGGCGCGCTGGGCCAGGTCGGCTCCTTCCCGCGAGTCCAGCACCCGCACCGCGACGCTGTCCCCCTGATCGATCAGGGCCGGATAGCCACGCAGTTTGATCCCGGCGCGGTCGAGGTCGACGACCTCCGGCAGTTCGCCGAAGTCCCAGCGGGTGAGGCCCTCCCGCTCCAGGCCCTGGCTGGGGATGGCGGCGAAGGCCTGGCGGCCGCTGCCGCCAAACTGGCGCTTGAGCTGAGCATAGTCGTCCCCCATCGCCAGGCGCCGACCGCTCTCGTCCACCAGACTGAACTTCATGCGCAGGTGGCCGGGGACGGCCGACGGATCCCAGGCGTCCTCGGGGACCTGGGCGCCGGTCAGGGCCTTGATCTCCTCCCCCAGGGCCTGGATGAGCGGTCGGTCCGCGGGCTGGAGCCGCCCCGCCAAGCGCTCGGCGGTGTCGGGTATGGGTACCAGGAGCTTGCGCCAGGCCTTAGGCAGGCCGCGCAATAGGGCGGCGATCAATTCCGGCAGCAGACCGGGGACCAGCCAGGCGCAGCGGTCCGGCGAGACCTGGTTGATGAGGGGCGCCGGCACCACCAGGGTGAGGCCATCGTCCGTCTCGCCAGGATCGAAGCGGTACTCCAAGGGCAGGGCCGTGGCCCCCACCTGGAGGCTGTCCGGAAAGGCCTGGGCGGTAACGGCGGCGGCGTCATGGCGCATGGCGTCTTCCATGCGCATATGCAGCAGCTTGGGGTCCTTTTGCGTGGCCTGGCGCAGCCAGCGCTCGAACAGGGGCGTGGCATAGATCCCCGCCGGCACCCGCTGCTCGTAGAAGGCGTGGATGGCGTCCTCGTCCACCAGGATGTCGCGCCGCCGCGATTTGGCCTCCAGGTGTTGGATGTAGGCGATGAGTTCCTGGTTGTGGCGCCAGAAGGGGGCGCGGCTATCGAAGTCGCCCTCGGTGAGGGCGAAGCGGATGAAGATAGCCCGGGCCTCCGCCGGGTTGATGGGACCATAGTTGACCCGCCGTTTGGGGACCAGGGTGACGCCGAAGAGCGTCACCTTCTCAAAGGCTGCCACCTGACCAGCGCCGGCCTGCCAGTGGGGCTCGTAATAGGCGCGCTGGAGCAGATGGCGGCCGGCCTCCTCGATCCAGGCCGGCTGGACCTTGGCGACGATGCGCCCGTACTGGCGCGTGGTCTCCACCCGCTCCGCGGCGACGATCCACTTGGGCTGCTGGTCATAGAGGCCGGAACTGGGGTGGATGAGGAAGCGGCTGTTGCGTGCCCCCTGATATTCCCGCCCCTCGTCCTTGAAGCCGATGTTGCCGAGGAGGCCGGTGAGCAGGGCCAGATGAAGGGCAGTGTAGCGCCGTTCCTCGCCGCCCTGCTCCTGGCTGACCGACAGCCTGAGGCCTGATGCCTGGGTGGCCGATGCCTTCTGGTCTATCGCTCGGTCTGCCGACCGCGTCTTGCCCCACGGTCTGACCGCCCGCTCACTGTGCGTTTCTGGCTTGGCGTCCGGCCCGCGACCAGGTGGCCCTGGCCGAATTGGCGGATGAACCTTGGCGCGCTCCGCATCCGCGATCACCACATCGGCCGGTTGCTCCTGGACCTTGAAGCCCATCTCTGCCATCTGGGCATGTAACTGGGTGTGGACGTCACGCCACTCCGTTACCCGGTTCCAGGACAGGAAGTGGCGCTGGCAGAGCTGGCGGAACTTATTCCTGGTGAGATGCGCCCGCTCCTTCTCCAGGAAGTACCACAGATTGAGGAAGGTGAGAAAGTCTGAGTCCGGGTGGTTGAAAGTGGCATGAATCTCGTCCGCCGCCTGGCGCTGCTCCAGGGGCCGCTCGCGGGGGTCCTGGACGCTGAGGGCGGCGGCGATGACCAGCATCTCCGGCAGGCAGCCGAGTTCCGCCGCGGCCAGCAGCATGCGGCCGATGCGCGGGTCCAGGGGCAGGCGGGCGAGTTGGCGACCCTGATGGGTGAGTTCGCCCTGGGCGTCGAGGGCCGCCAGCTCCTCCAGGGTGCGGTAGCCGTCCGCCACCAGTCGCGGATCGGGGGGGTCGATGAAGGGGAAGGCGGCGATATCGCCAAAGCCCAGCAGCTTCATCTGCAGGATGACGGCGGCCAGGTTGGCGCGCTGGATCTCGGGCTCGGTGAAGGCCGCCCGGGACTGGAAGTTGTCTTCCGAATAGAGGCGGATGCAGATGCCGGCGGCGACGCGCCCGCAGCGCCCCTGACGCTGGTTGGCGGAGGCCTGGGAGACCCGCTCCACCGGCAGGCGCTGGACCTTGGTACGGTGGCTGTAGCGGCTGAGGCGGGCGAAGCCCGGGTCGATGACGTAATGGATGCCGGGCACCGTCAGGGAGGTCTCGGCGACGTTGGTAGCCAGCACCACCCGCCGGGTGCCGTGGGCCTGGAAGACCCGCGCCTGCTCTGCCGGGCTCTGGCGGGCGTAGAGAGGCAGGATCTCTGTCGAAGGCGGATGATGTTTGCGCAGGGTCTCGGCGGTCTCGCGGATCTCACTTTCACCGGACAGAAACACCAGGACGTCGCCCCGCCCCGCCCTGGCGAGTTCGTCAACTGCGGCGGAGATGGCGAGTTGCATCTCCTCGTCGCGCTCCCCGGCGTTCTCCTCCTCGGGCGGCTGGTAGCGCACCTCCACCGGGTGAGTGCGGCCGCTGATCTCGATGATGGGCGCCGGCAGGCCCGCGGCATCGGCAAAGTGGCGGGCAAAGCGCTGAGGATCGATGGTGGCGGAGGTAACGATGACCTTGAGGTCCGGCCGTTTCGGCAGCAGCCCCCGCAGATAGCCAAGCAGGAAGTCGATATTGAGGCCGCGCTCATGGGCCTCGTCGATAATCAGGGTATCGTATTCGTTGAGGTAGCGGTCCTGCTGGATCTCCGCCAGCAGGATGCCGTCGGTCATCAGCTTGATGCAGGTCTCCGGCCGCACCCGGTCGTGGAAGCGCACCTTGTAGCCCACCAGGCCGCCGGTCTCGCCACCCAACTCCTGGGCCACCCGGCTGGCCAGGGTGCGTGCCGCGATGCGCCGCGGCTGGGTGTGGCCGATTCGTCCGGCGAGGCCCCGCCCTAGCTCCAGGCAGATCTTGGGCAACTGGGTGGACTTGCCCGAACCCGTCTCGCCGCACAGCACCACCACCTGATGGCGGGCGATGAGGGCCGCTACCTCCTCCCGCCGTTCGCTCACCGGCAGTTCCGGCGGGTACTGGACCCGGGGCACCTGCTCCCGCCGGCGCTGGAGAATGGCACAGGATGCCTCGACGGCCTGCCACAGCCGCGCCAGCCCCTGGTCCAGGGGCAAGCCCTGCTCCTGGCGATGACACAGGCCCCGCAGACGCCGGCGCAGGCTAGGGCGGTCAAGCAGAAGACAGGCATCCAGGTCGGAAGGGGTTGGGAAGGCTGGGCGAGTCATGGAGCGGTTGGGGCTGGCAGGCGTGGCTCTTGCGTTGTCAAAGCGCGGCACGGAAGGTATAACACATCAGGACCGAGTAGCGGACCGATTGAGATTTAGTATTGGGTCTAAGACGAGAGGGGCGGCGGGGCCATCAAATTCGAGAAGATTCATGAGCTGGCCGACATCGATCAAGTATTTTATAAACAATAAGTTAAAGTAAAAAACCCGAAAATTCCGAGAAGATTCCTGGCAAGGGTACCTCAGGATCGGCGCCAGAGGGCGGGCAATCAGGGGTGGGCGCCACCTGGGAAATCGCGACATACTGCTTCCCGATGAGGCCGGGATCACCTAGCATGGAGGCCAGACACCAACCCCCTTGCCTGCGGATATGGCTAGCTTCTTCCCTATTTGTTCCAGCCGCATTGATCACCAGCGGCCAAGCCGGGGCCGGACCCGCGCCCTGCACCT
>JBFZDM010000147.1:0-10974 GCA_041307365.1 Chromatiaceae bacterium
ACGCCGGTCGCGGCCTTCTGCCCCAGGGTTTCTGGCCCAACGTCAGGCACGGGGATTCGGCGCCATCATGAAGGACTGGCTCAAACGTATTTCGCCCAGCAAGAGCGAGATCTCCAATCACAAGCACATGCGGGTCTTCGGCGACTGGCTGCATGACCCGAACCTGTGGCATCTCAACCGCCGTTCCGTCGCCGGGGCCTTCGCCGTCGGCCTCTTCTTTATGTACATGCCGCCCTTTTTCCAGATGGTTCAGGCCGGCTTCGCCGCTATCTTCTTGCGCGTCAATCTGCCCATCTCGGCGGCCCTGGTGTGGATCACTAACCCCATCACCATTCCACCCATGTACTACTTTGCCTATGTCCTGGGCTGCTGGGTCCTGGCCAAGCCCCCGGCCCCCTTCGACCTGGACTTCTGGCTGAATTGGCATAACTGGCTGGAAATCCTTGCCCCCCTCTCCCTTGGCAGCCTGATCTGCGCCGCCGTCTGTTCGGTCACCGGCTACCTGGTGATCGAGGGCCTGTGGCGATGGAACCTGGGGCGACAGATCCGAAGGCGCAAGGCACGGTTGCAAAACAGCCTGCGCGCTCGGAACCCGGCGCCACCGCTGGAGGCCCACCCAGGCAAGCCCGAGACCTAGCTCCGCTGAGCCTGATCGTTACCCTGCTCATGGGTGCTGATCGTGGAGGCTAAAAGGCCCTGATCAGACGGCGCATGAGCAAGAGGACGCGGGCTCCCTGAATCGCCAGGCCGTCCTTAGAACAACCTCGCCGCCGCGAAGGCCGCCAGCAACAGGAAAAAGACCCCACTGATCTGGTGCAGCCTGTGGATCGGGATGCGCCTCAGGAGGGTCACGCCCAGCCAGACCCCGAGGGCCGAGGTGGCGAACAAGGCCAGGGTGGCCCCGAGCCAAACCGCCACGGCGGGCAGGGTACTCGCCAGGCCCGCGATGGCGATCTGGGTCTTGTCGCCCATCTCCGCCAGGAGAATCATCAGGAAGGTGGTGACGAAAATGCCGTGTCCGGGCTTTTCCTCCACCTCGCCTTCCTCCTCTTTCTCCTCCTTGGTGAGGAGGGACTTGATGCCGAAGGCCCCGAAGAGCAGGGCCACGGCCCCGGCCAGGACCTTTTCCGGCACCCACTGCGCCAGGCCAGCGCCAAAGACCACCGCCAGGGTGTTGAGGATGATGAAGGCGGCGATGGCTCCCAGCAGCACCGGGAAATGTCGGTGCCGGGCGGCCAGGGTCATGCAGACCAGTTGGCTCTTGTCCCCGATCTCGGCCAGAAAGATGAGACCGAAGGTGGTAAAAACGGCGGTGAGGGCTCCAAGAGCGGGAGAGACAGGGAGAGATTCCATGCTAGTTCCTAGGCCGGGCTTCAGACGAATGACCGCAACGCCTCCCCCGGCCAGGTTGGAGGCGTTGCGGTCAAAGGTCTTGCCAAGCAAGGGAACTGCTTACACCATGACCTGCTGGTCAAGTGTGTTGACGTAAGCCTCTTCGCAGCGAAGAGCGGCTACTCCCCAATGACGCGCGTATGTTAGCGGAAGGGGCCCCCTGAGTCGATGGTTTAATGGGCCTCTCGGCCCCTTCGCCAGGCTCGGAATCAATAAGGTAAAGCGCCGCCGCGGATTATAGCGGCCGAGGATTAATCAGAGAGCGCCACGATACTGACGCGGGCGATGCCGTCCATGGCCAATTTCTTCGCGGCCCCGCGGGAGAGATCGATGATCCTGCCCCCCTTGTGAGGTCCGCGATCATTGATCGTCACCTCGACCTGCTTACCGTTGTGAAGATTAGTGACCTTTGCGCGGCTCCCCAACGGCAAACGCGGATGCGCGGCGGTGAGTGCATGTTGGTTAAAGATTTGACCACTCGCGGTTTTCTTGCCGTGGAATCCCGGTCCATACCAGGATGCCTTTCCGACCTGATGGCCGTCCATCAGCTTGGTTGTCTTAGCGGATTTTTTGCCGGTGGTGGCGGCCTCGGCGTGAAAACCGGGAGAAAAGGCTAGCGCTATGATCAATGCGATTGGGTGAAAACTGGCTACCCTCAAGGGGGTAAATCGGGCCATCAAGCGGGGTTCGTTGCGTTCGTTCAAGAGTCATCCTCGTTGAATGGTCGGGATAAAATCAAAAATTCTTCTTAGAACAGATGATTATCCCTAGTTACAAAACACCGTAAATAAAAGTTTACCATACTTCTAGGATAAGGAACCAACACGAGATAAATGGGGGATTATTCCACTAGGGCGGGACTTGATCCTTGGGGGTGTAATTGCCTCCCCCGCCTCCAGCCCCCGGTTTTTCAGGCGATGAGCACTGACTCTGGCCGGGAAAGCCTGCCCCGCCGCTAGCGCTCGCGCCAGGAGGCAACGAAAATGGTGCCAAACCCCAGGGCCAGCATCAGGTGGAAGATGAAAAACCCGTAGTTTTGAAAGACAACACTCATCACCAGGGCGGCGGCGAAGATCAGGGCCAGCAGGCCCTCGATGATCAGGGTATTGCTGATTGGGTTCTTCTGGCCCTTGTCCACCTTGCCCCGAATGTGGCCGACAATGTTGTATTTGGGAGTGCGGACGAAGGAGGACTTGATACCCAGACAGCCTTCAATGACCGCCACCGAGTTGTGAAAACTCAACCCCATGGACATGGTCAACAGCACCGGGAAATAGAAAATCAGGGCCAGCACCCGCCTGAGGGATAGGGGGCGAGGCAGGAGCTTGATGTTGGCAAAGAAATAGACCGTGGCCACGCCGACCATGCCGAGGAGCGAGACAGAGAGAAATCGGGTACCCTCCCCGAGTTGATCGATAAAGGGCAGGAGGGAGACGCTGGTCAGGGCAATCATCAACACGGCGACAAAGATTGAGCTGTTGAACAGGTGGGCCAGGGCGTGCATTTTGGTGGCCAGGGGCAACTGGCCACTGAGAATCATGGGCGTCAGCAGGCGGGCGTTCTCGGCCCCACCCTTCATCCACCGGAATTGCTGGGATTTGATGCCGTTCATCTCCACCGGTAACTCAGCCGGGGCCTCGACATCCTCCAGATAGACGATCTCCCAACCTTTCATCTGGGCCCGGTAACTCAGGTCCAGGTCCTCGGTGAGGGTATCGGCCCGCCAGCCGCCCGCGTCCGTGATCGCCTCCTTGCGCCAGATGCCGGCTGTGCCATTGAACTGGAGAAAATGATGGCCGGCCTTGCGACCCATCTGCTCGATGGTGAAATGGACATTGAGCTGCAGGGCCTGCAACTTGGCGAACAAGGAATAATTTTCATTGAGGTGGGTCCAGCGGGTCTGAACCACGCCAACCTTTTCATCCCGGAAATAGCCCAGGGTGTTTTGCAGAAATTGGGGATTGGGCAGGAAGTCCGCGTCGAAGATGGCGACGAAGTCGCCCTTGGCTTGGGGCAGGCCCTCGGCGAGGGCCCCGGCCTTGTAACCCGCGCGGTTGACGCGGTGGATAACCCGGATATCGAAGCCCTGGTCGCGGTATAAGGCGGCCCTCTTCTCGCAAAGTTCGGTGGTGACGTCGGTTGAGTCGTCCAGGATCTGCACCTCGAAGCGGTCACGAGGGTAATCCATGGCCATGAGGTTATCGATCAGGCGTTCAGCCACATAGGGCTCATTAAAGAGGGGAAGTTGGATGGTGACCAAGGGCAGGTCTTCCCCGCCCAGGTGTGGTGTGTTAGCCCTTTTGCCTCTGGCGGCATAATGGACCAGCAGATTCAGTTGCAGCAGGTTGTAGGCAAGGATGATCGCGAGAAAAAATAGATAAAGCCCAAGCAAGACATGGATCAAGATAATAATTCCTCGTAAGGGAGGGCGGCGAATCCCCGCTTGCGCCGTCCCCTTGGGGGTGCCTGGCTAGGCCTGTGCCGTCCCCTCGCCTTCCTTCTTGACGGTGGCCAAGTCCGCGCGGTTGATGCCCATCATGGCGACGAGAACACTGGCGACAAAGATGGAAGAATAGGTGCCTATGAAGATGCCCACGATGAGGGCCAGGGCAAAGCTGTGGATGATGGAACCGCCGAAGATAAAGAGGGCAAAGAGCACCAGCAGGGTAGTGAAGGAGGTCATGAGGGTACGGGACAGGGTCTCGTTGATGGATTGGTCAATGATCGAGACCGCATCGCCCTTGCGCGCCTTGCGGAAATTCTCACGGATGCGGTCGAAGACGACGATGGTGTCATTGAGGGAGTAGCCAATGACCGCCAGGATGGCCGCGACCACGGGCAGATCAAACTCAACCTGAAAGACGGCGAAGACCCCGAGGGTGATGATGACGTCGTGAACCAGGGCGGCGATGGCGCCCACGGCGAAGCGGTATTCGAAACGCAGGGCGACGTAGATAAGGATGCCGATCAAGGAGTAGAGCACCGCCAGGCCGCCATCCTCGGTCAGCTCCTCGCCCATCTGGGGACCCACATACTCCACCCGCCGCAGATCCGCCTTGCCCCCCGCCGCCGCGTTGAGGGCGTGGAACATGCGATCGCTTAGCTGGGCGCTGGTTTCTTCCCCCTCCCCTGCCTGGGGCGCGACACGAATGAGGATATCCTGGAGGGTACCGAAATGCTGGACGGTCACGCCCCCGATCCCGGCCTCGTCCAGAACCTGGCGCACCTGGCTCAGTTCCATGGCGTCCTGGTAGCCGACCTCGAGCAGGGTACCGCCGGTAAAGTCCAATCCCAGATTGAAACCCCTCACCCACATGGCGGCAAGGGATATCAGGATGAGGGCCGCCGAGAAGAGGAGCGCCGCCTTCCGGTGGCCCATGAAGGCGAAGTGGGCATCCTTCAAAAGGGTCATGTGCATGGTTCCATCCTCCGTCAAATGGACAGCGTTTTCACACGCCGGCCGCCGTAAATCAAGTTGGCGATGGCCCGGCTCACATAAATGGCCGTCAACATCGAACTCAGGATGCCGATACCCAGGGTCACCGCGAACCCCTTGATAGGACCCGTGCCAAAGCTGAAGAGCACCACGGCGGCGATCAGGGTGGTGATGTTGGCATCGATGATGGTGGCCATGGCCCGCTCATAACCGGCATGGATGCTGGCCTGGGGGGTGTTGCCGTTGCGCAGCTCCTCGCGGATACGCTCAAAGATGAGGACGTTGGCGTCCACCGCCATGCCGACGGTGAGGACGATACCGGCGATGCCGGGCAGGGTCAGGGTGGCCTGGAGCAGGGACAGGACGGCCACGATCAGGACCACGTTGGTCAGGAGGGCCACATTGGCGATCAGTCCGAACAACCGGTAGTAGATGGTCATGAAGATGACCACCAGCATGAAGCCGATGACCACCGCCCAAAAGCCTTGGTCGATGTTGTCCTGGCCCAGGCTGGGGCCTATGGTGCGCTCCTCGACGATCTCGATGGGCGCGGCCAGGGCGCCGGCGCGCAACAGCAAGGCCAGATTGTGGGCCTCCTCGCTGCTGTCCAGACCAGTGGTCTGGAAACGGCGCCCGAAGGGCTCCAGGATGTTGGCGACGCTGATGACCTCCTCGGTCCGCACCGAGCGCTTCACCGGCTCCCCATCCACCATCTTGGTGACCGTGCGGTTCTCGATGAAGACCACGGCCATGGGCTTGCTTACGTTTTCGGTCGTCGTGTTGAGCATGCGCCGCGCGCCCGGGGCGTCCAGGCTCACGTGGACGGCGGGCTGGCCGCTACGCTGATCGAAGCCCGCGGAGGCATCCGTGATCTGGTCGCCCGTCACGATAACGCGGCGCAACAGCAACACGGGCCGACCGTCGCGTTCGTAATAGAGTTTGCTGCCAACCGGAACACGGCCCTCGACGGCATCCTGGACGCTGTGCTCCGTATCGACCAGGCGATACTCCAGGGTGGCGGTGGCGCCGAGCAGTTCCTTGAGACGGGCCGGGTCCTGGGCGCCGGGCAACTGGACCACGATGTGCCGCTCGCCCTGACGCTGGATGATGGGCTCCGCCACGCCCAGGGCGTTGACGCGATTACGCAGGGTGGTGATGTTCTGCTGCAAGGCAAAGCGCTTGATCTCCAGCTCGTCCGCGGGGGTCAGGCTGGCCTGAACCTGAAAGACGCCCTCCTGACTCGTGACGAGGATCAGCTCGCGAAACTCGCGCTGGATGACCGGTTCGCCGGCGGCCAGGGCCCCGGCATCGGGGAACTTGACCAGGACGCGACCCCCCTCGAAGGTAACCGTGGTGTAACGGACCTTCTCCTCCCGCAGCCGGGTGCGGATATCCCCCGCGTAACGCTCCAGGGCCTGGGCAACCGCCGCCTCCATATCCACCTCGATGAGGACATGGATGCCGCCGCGGAGGTCCAGGCCAAGGAACATGGGTTGAAGGCCCAGGGCGCTGACCCAGCCCGGCAGATCCGGCGATAGGGTCAAGGCCGAGTTGTAGCGGTCCGACAGGGCCGCCTCGATGAGGGCCTGACCACGCAACTGGTCACCATTGCTGTCGAAACGGACCAGCAGCTTGCCGCCTTCCAGGGACTCGACGCCCCGGAAGGGGGCGCCGGCGTTCTCGAGCACGGCCTTGACCTCGCCCAGGGTCGCCTCGGTCACCGTGTTACCACGCGCCGCCGTTATCTCGATGGAGGGGTTTTGGGGGAAGAGGTTGGGCAGGGCATACACCAGGCCGACCAGGATGACGCCCAGGATCAGCAGGTTCTTCCACAGGGGATATCGGTTCATGGGGCTCGGTTCTCGGCGGGCCAGTCAAAACAAGGACGGGTCCGTGGCACGGGTCGACTTGGCCGGATCAGGCGTTCTTCCAGGACGCTTGACCGGCGAGTAGGCCGGCCAGGCGCGGCCAGAGCCAGGTTCAAAGGTCCTTGAGGGAACCCTTGGGCAGCACGGACTCCACGGCGGTACGGCGCATCTTCACCTGGACGCCCTCGGCGACCTCCACCAGGGCGAAATTGTCGCCCAGATCGATGACACGGCCGGCGATGCCGCCGGAGGTGACGATCTCGTCGCCCTTGGCCAGGGCTTCGACCATCTTTTTGTGTTCCTTTTGGCGCTTTACCTGGGGGCGGATCATCAGGAAATAGAGCAGCACCACCAGACCGATGGGAAAGAGCAGGCTCAGCAAGGGGTCGCTCTGCTGGGCGGCGCCAGCGGCCTCCTGGGCCAGGGCGTCGGAGATTAAAAAGCTCATGGTTGGTCCTCGACTAGGAATAGCGTCGCCAGGCAACGCTTGGGTCAAAATTGGCACGGCATTATGCCACAGGAAAAGGCCCGAGATGCCCCTGAAATTTATCCCGGATACGGGCTTGGCGAGGGTCGAAACCCTCTGACACTGGGCCTGGGGAGGCCTGACTGTCGAGCCAAAAACTCCTTGGCGAAGGCTTCGAGCTGACCGATCTCGATGGCCATCCGCAGATCGGCCATCAACGTCTGATAAAAGTGCAGGTTATGGAGGGTGTTGAGCCTTGCCCCCAGGATCTCGTGGCAGCGATCCAGGTGGTGCAGATAAGCGCGGCTATAGTTGCGGCAGGTGTAACAATCACAGTCCGGGTCCAGGGGACCCGTGTCCGCGCGATAACGGGCATTGCGGATGCGCACCACGCCGGCATGGGTGAAGAGGTGGCCATTGCGGGCGTTGCGGGTCGGCATGACGCAGTCAAACATGTCGATGCCCCGCTGGACGGCCTGGACAATATCCCCTGGCGTGCCAACGCCCATGAGATAGCGCGGCCGGTTCGCCGGCAGGCGGCCGGCGAGGAAATCCATGACCCGCAGCCGGTCGTCCTCGGGTTCACCCACCGAGAGACCGCCCACGGCATAGCCGTCGAAGCCGATCTCGGTGAGCCCGGCCAGGGACTCGGCGCGCAGTTCCTCGTACATGCCGCCCTGGACGATGCCGAAGAGGGCCGAGGGGTTGTCGCCGTGGGCCTCCTTGCTCCGCGCCGCCCAGCGCAGGGAGCGCTCCATGGAGGCCAGGGCCTGGTCCCGCGTCGCCGGATAAGGGGTGCAGTCGTCGAAGATCATGACGATGTCGGAACCCAGGGCACGCTGCATGGCCATGGATTCCTCGGGGCCCAGGAAGACCCGGCCGCCGTCAATGGGGGATCTGAAGTGGACGCCATCCTCCTTGATGCGGCGCAGATCGCCCAGGCTGAAGACCTGGAAGCCGCCAGAGTCGGTGAGGATGGGGCCGGGCCAGTGCATGAAGCCATGCAGGTCGCCGTGGCTGGCGATGACCTCGGCGCCGGGGCGCAGCATGAGATGAAAGGTGTTGCCGAGGATGATCTGGGCGCCCAGCCCCCTCAGTTCCTCCGGGGTCATGGCCTTGACGGTCCCATAGGTGCCCACTGGCATGAAGGCCGGGGTCTCCACCACCCCGCGGGCGAAGATCAGGCGCCCGCGACGGGCTTGGCCGTCGTACGCCAGCCGCTCAAATTTCATCGCCAAGCCCCCCCTCCAGCCAGTGCGCCAGGCCATGGAGGTCAGGGATTTCCACCGAGGGCGGCTCCAGTTCCGCCGGCCATTCCTGACCGTAACGATTGACCCAGAGGACACGCATGCCGTGATCCCGCGCCGCCTGGACATCGTAAAGGGGGTGATCGCCGATATGCAGAGCCTGATCCGGCGCCAGCCCCGCCCAATCCAGTGCCGCCTGGAAGAGGGCGGGGTCGGGCCGGGCGGCACCCACATCGGCGGCCGTCAACGAGAGGTGAAAAAGGCCACGCAGCGGGGTGCGGTCTATATCCGAATTGCCGTTGGTCACGGATACCAGCCGATAGCCCGCCCCCAGGAGGCGCAGGACCGGAATCACCTCCGGGAAGGGCTCAACCCGATTGCGGTGCTCCAGAAACAGGGCCATGCCCTCCGCCACCAGGGCGGGGTCATGGCCGAATTCCTCCAGCAAGATCCGCAGGGAGGTCCGGCGCACCACCGTCACGTCATGGGCAATGGCCGGGTATCGCGCCATTAAGTCCCGCCGATGGGCCCGCAGGTCGTCCAGACCCATGGCTTGCGCCAAAGACGGCGCCCGATCGCCGAGCCAGGCATGCATGGCGGCCTCGGCGCGCTGGATGGGCTCCAGACAGGGCCAGAGGGTATCGTCCAGGTCCAGGGTAATAAGTTCGATGGGGCGGGGGGTCATGGGCGAGCCTGAATGCTGTTGATGCCACCATTTTGCCCCAGGCGGGCGGTCGCGGGAATGGAATGTAGAGTGGCTAAGTTACCATTGGTTCATGAGCGCGACCCCATCCCTCGGTCACGCCAGCGCATCCAGCGGACTCTGTACTCCCTGCCTGTCGCTGATCAGGACAAGGCGGGGAGCCAGATAGAAGGGGCGGTTTTAAGACCAAGGCCGGAAGCGATCACGGGGCATGAATCACGACAGCCACATGCTCCCGACCTGACGCGCGTTTGGCCTGGGCTTGATTTCAAATCGCCGCCACCGAAATGGGTATAAAATTCACTAACCACCTTCCTGAGGCCAAGATGCTCCCTTTCCACCGCAAGATCCAGTTGCCCACGGCCCGGGAGGCCCTGCCCGGACGCGACCAGGCCCTGGTGGTGACCAATCGCCACTATGTGCTGGGCCACCCCATCCTGCCGCCCTTTCCCGAGGGGCTGGAGTTGGCCCTCTTTGGCCTCGGCTGCTTTTGGGGGGCGGAACGGTGCTTCTGGCAGCTCGAGGGTGTCTGGACCACGGCCGTGGGCTATGCGGCGGGCTTCACCCCCAACCCTAACTACGAGGAAGTCTGCACCGGCATGACCGGCCACAATGAGGTGGTGCGTGTGGTCTTCGACCCGGCCCAGACCTCCTATGGCCACTTGCTCAAGACCTTCTGGGAGTCCCACGACCCCACCCAGGGCATGCGTCAGGGCAATGACGTCGGCACCCAGTACCGCTCCGGTATCTATTGCCATGGCGAGCCCCAGCGCCTGGCTGCCGAGACCAGCCGGGACCGCTTCGCCGCGGCCCTGGCCGCCGCCCGACGCGGCGCCATCACCACCGAGATCCTGCCCGCTCCGGACTTTTACTACGCCGAGGACTACCATCAGCAGTACCTGGCCAAAAATCCCAGCGGTTACTGCGGGCTGGGCGGCCTCGGCGTGGCCTATCCCGGCTGATATCCCGGCGCCCCATCCCCGCACAGGCTCTTTGTTCTTTACCCACATTGTTCTTTACCCACAACCTCCGCTGAGAACAGACTTGCGCCCATGAACGACAGCAACGATTTCGCGGCGCTCCTGGCCGAATTCGACCAGGCGCACAAAGGGGCTCCCGAACACGGCGCCAAGGCCGGCGACCAGGTCAAGGGCCGGGTGGTAGCCATCGGCGAGGATCAGGTCTTTGTCGATCTTGGCGGCAAGGCCGAGGGCATACTGGACGCCGCCTCCCTGCGCGACGCGGAGGGTCTGATCAGCGTCGCGGTGGGCGACGAGGTGACGGCGACGGTCGCGGGCATCGAGGAGGATGGCACCTTGCGCCTGGGCAACCAGCAGGCTCGCCATCTTCATGGCGCCGCCGAGCTAGAGCAGGCCTATCGCCAACAACTTCCGGTGCAGGGACGGGTCACGGGCGTGATCAAGGGCGGTGTCGAGGTCCAGATCGCCGGCCAGCGCGCCTTCTGTCCCGCCTCCCAGATCGACATCCGTTTCATCGAGGACCTATCCGAGTTCGTCGGCCAGCACCTGGACTTCCGCGTCACCAAGTTCGAGGGCGGCCGTCATCTTAACCTGGTCGTCTCCCGCCGCCTGCTGCTCGAAGAGGAACAGCGCGTCCGAGCCGAGGCCATCCGCGCCAGCATCAAGGAAGGCGCCGTGCTCCAAGGCATCGTGACCTCACTCCAGGACTATGGCGCCTTCGTCGATCTGGGCGGGATCGAAGGCATGATCCACATCAGCGAGCTGACATTCCACCGGGTCAAGCACCCCAGCGAGATCCGCAGCGTCGGCCAGGCACTGGAAGTCTCCGTGCTGCGCATCGACAAGACGGATAACCCCAAGCGCCCGGAAAAGATCGCCCTC
>JBFZDM010000183.1:0-3290 GCA_041307365.1 Chromatiaceae bacterium
ACTTCCTTGACCCGTCCGCCCAAGGGGGCCGGGATGTCCATGGTCGCCTTATCGCTCTCCAGGGTGAGCAGGGATTGCTCCGGCTCCACCCGGTCGCCAGCAGCCACCAGGACCTCAATGATCTCGACATTGGCAAAGTCACCGATGTCGGGCAGCGTCACTTCTTGAATCTTTGACATGTCGAATTCTCCCCAGGCCCGTCAGACCGTCGCCGGATTGGGCTTTTCCGGATCGATGCGGTACTTGTCGATGGCCTCCCGCACCCGGCTGGCGGGGATCTCGCCCTCGTCCGCCAGGGCCTTGAGGGCGGCGACCGCGATATAGCCGCGATTCACCTCGAAGAAACGCCGCAGATGGCTGCGCATGTCGCTGCGGCCGAAGCCGTCGGTACCCAGCACCTGGTAGGGCTGGGCGAGATAGGGCCGGATCTGCTCGGCGTAGGCGCGGACATAGTCGGTGGCCGCCACCACGGGTCCAGGGGCGCCGGCCAGTTGCTGGCTGACGTAACTCTGTTTAGGCGTCGCGGTCGGGTGAAGCATGTTCCAACGCTCCACATCGACCCCATCGCGCTTGAGTTCGTTGAAGCTGGTGACGCTCCAGACATCCGCCAGGACGCCGAAGTCCGCCTCCAACAGATCCGCCGCCGCCAGCACCTCCCGCAATATGGCGCCGGAGCCGAGCAACTGGACCCGCAGTTCACCTTCGTCCGCCGCGCGCACCCGGTAGAGGCCCCGCAGTATGCCCTCCTCGGCGCCCGGCGGCAGCGGTGGCTGGACATAGTTCTCGTTCATGGCGGTGAGGTAGTAGAAGCGGTTCTCCTGTTCCTGGACCATGCGGCGCAGGCCATCCTGGATGATGACCGCCAGTTCGTAGCCATAGGCCGGGTCATAGGTGACGCAATTGGGGATGGTGGAGGCGACCAGGGGGCTGTGGCCGTCCTGATGCTGGAGCCCCTCGCCGGCCAGGGTGGTACGGCCGGCGGTGCCGCCGATGAGAAAACCCCGCGCCCGCATATCCCCCGCCGCCCAGGCCAGGTCGCCGACGCGCTGGAAGCCGAACATGGAGTAGTAGATGTAAAAGGGGATCATGGTCTCGCCGTGGTTGGCGTAGGCGGTGGCGGCGGCGATCCAGGACGACATGGCCCCGGCCTCGTTGATGCCCTCCTGGAGGATCTGGCCCTGCTTGTCCTCCCGGTAGTACATGACCTGATCGGCGTCCACCGGCTCGTATAGCTGGCCCACGGAAGAGTAGATGCCGAGCTTGCGAAAAATGCCCTCCATGCCGAAGGTGCGCGCCTCGTCCGCGACGATGGGCACCACCCGCTTGCCGATGGTCTTGTCGCGCAGGATCAGGGTGAGAATGCGCACAAAGGCCATGGTGGTGGACATCTCCTTGTCGCCCGAGCCCTCCAGCAGGGGCTTGAAGACCTCAAGCGGTGGCGTCTCCAGCCGCGGGGCCTCCTCGACGCGGGATGGCAGATAGCCGCCCAGGGCCTCGCGCCGCTCCTGCAGGTACTTGAGTTCCGCGCTGTCCGCCTCCGGCTTATAGAAGGGCGCCGCGCTGATCTTGTCGTCCGGGATGGGGATGTTGAAGCGGTCGCGGAAGGCCTTGAGGGCCACCTCGCCCATCTTCTTTTGCGAATGGGTGATGTTCATGCCCTCCCCCGCCACGCCCATGCCATAGCCCTTAACCGTCTTGGCCAGGATCACCGTTGGCTGGCCCCGGTGCTGGACGGCGGCCTTGTAGGCGTTGAAGACCTTGATGGGATCATGCCCACCGCGATTCAGGCGCCAGATGTCCTCGTCCGTCAGGGAGGCGACCATATCCGCCAGTTCCGGGTACTTGCCGAAGAAGTGCTGGCGGGTGTAGGCGCCGCCCTTGGCCTTATAGGCCTGGTAGTCGCCATCCAGGCACTCCTCCATGCGCTTGAGCAGCAGGTTTTTTTTGTCGCGGGCCAGGAGGGGGTCCCAGTAGCTGCCCCAGATCACCTTGATGACGTTCCAGCCGGCGCCGCGGAAGTCCGCCTCCAGTTCCTGGATGATCTTGCCATTGCCGCGCACCGGTCCATCCAGGCGCTGGAGATTGCAGTTGACCACGAAGACCAGGTTGTCCAGCCGCTCTCGCGCCGCCAGCGAGATGGCGCCCAGGGACTCGGGCTCATCCATCTCGCCGTCGCCGAGGAATGCCCAGACCCGGCGGCCCTTGGTGTTCAGCAGGCCCCGGTCGTGCAAATAGCGCATGAAGCGCGCCTGGTAGATGGCCATGAGGGGACCCAGCCCCATGGACACGGTCGGGAACTGCCAGAAATGAGGCATCAGCCAGGGGTGGGGATAGGAGGAGAGGCCGTTGCCGTCCACCTCCTGGCGGAAGTTATAGAGCTGCTCCTCGCTGATGCGGCCCTCCAGAAAGGCGCGGGCATAGATGCCGGGGGCCGCATGGCCCTGGAAGAAGATGAGGTCACCGCCATGATCCTGGGAGCGGGCGCGGAAGAAGTGGTTGTAGCCCACGTCCACCAGGGTCGCCGAGGAGGCGAAGGAGGAAATGTGCCCGCCGAGTTCGGTGGAGAGCCGATTGGCCTGCACCACCATGGCCATGGCGTTCCAGCGCACGAAGGAGCGGATACGTCGCTCCATGGCCCGGTCGCCGGGGAACTTCTCCTGCCGCGTGATCGGAATGGTATTGAGGTAGGCCGTGTTGGCGCTATAGGGCAGATAGGCCCCCGAGCGGCGCGCCTTGTCGATGAGGCTTTCGAGCAGAAAATGCGCCCGCTCCACGCCCTCGTTTTCCAGCACGGCCTCCAGGGCATCGAGCCACTCCTGGGTCTCCTGGGGATCGATGTCGGGTTTGTTGCTCATGGACCTTCCTGAAACGGGGGCGGACGCCGTCACGCGGCGGCCACCAGGAACAATTTCGGCGGATTATAGCGCCAGAAGCCTTCTTCAATACTTAAAATTCAGATTAGCAATAAACAGGATTGATGGCGTTAATGGAGATTGTTTGGCCTTAGGGCCATCTGTTACAGGTCAACTGGCATGGTAAGATCGCCAGGGGCTTGACACATATGGTTAAAATAATTACCAACCCTCTTTGGTTTGGTAGATATTAATACTGCCCCAAATACAGACCGTGGTTGCCGATTAAAGGGGAACAGGAATCGCCTGAGGAAGCTTAACCGCTGGCGATAACACAGGAGGGCGCGATGCTATGACATCGATCCAGTTGCGCGATAAGCACAGTGAGGAGATTCGCGGGATTCCGAATGCGCCCCTTCTACAACTCTATGGCCTACT
>JBFZDM010000216.1:0-5077 GCA_041307365.1 Chromatiaceae bacterium
CAAGAATTTAGCCAACCGGAACTCAATAAAGAAGGCGGTGTTCTTAGCCGCGGGGACAAAGGTATCCTCGTCGCACATCGAGCGATCTTTATCCTTGAGTTCATCCTTGTCGGTGAAGCGTTGCTTGCCGGTTCAGCGTGTCTTGTGACCACGATGGGCAGCGCGCCAGCTGGTCGCTGGGGATACGGTGGACCCCAAACGGCGAGGTGGTGTTGTTGCGCCCGCGCCCCTTCTGCATGCGCCTTTGGTAGTCGAGAAATGACGGACTCTGGGTGAAAAACACCGAAAAGGCGCTGAGTGCGACATCCTCCAGCGTGTAGCGCTGGTTGTTGCCACCCTTGCGACGGTCGGGCAGGCGGCGGAAGGTCCGGCGAATCTGCTCGACCAGCAGACTCGTTGTGAACTGCGGTAACTCGCCTGTGTTACACGATACCATCGGTCTCTCCACTGGCTTGTATAGAGTCCTTCAAGACATCATGGTCTTAAATTTGGGACTGCTGGGCCTTGACTGCGCCCCCGGACAGGGAGGATACTTCGACGTAGGCGGTTGGATTTCCTATCCTTATGAGTGCACCTTATCTCGATCGAGTGAAAGACGCTGTAGAACGTTTGCGGCAAGCCGATCTGGCCGACGGCCTCGCCGGCGTGCGTTTTGCTGCGCACATCTTTATCGCTTCCAGTGCAATTTGGTTGATTCTGCGGCTTGCTGATATTAACAGTCCGATCTGGGCGATCAGCGCTATGATCGCCGTGAGCGATCCGAATATGCACCAGGCCGTGGCCACGTTCCGTGGTCGGCTCACCAATTCCGTGCTCGGTTGTGCCGTCGGCTTGCTATTCCTGGTCATCGGCAATGAGAGCGAGTGGAAACTTCCAATGGCCATGGCGGTGACGGTCCTGCTCTCGACCTATGTCGTACGCGTTCCGGCGATGTGGCGTCAAGCACCGATAACGGCTGCGTTGGTCATCGCCTCTGGGCTGATGCATCAGTCCAAGGAGACTGGCATCGAAACCGGTCTGATGCGCGTGGCCGAGGTGCTGTTTGGTTGCCTGGTCGGCCTGTTTTTCAGCTGGGTAATGTCTAGAGTATGGCCGGTTCGCATCTCCGGCACAGAATGCGGTGCGGCGACGCATGGCGCTTCGCCAGGTTCCCCGCCAACACGGGGTGAGTAGCATTTTCTCAACTGAGGTACTAATCGAAATGACGAACAAAGAAGACGGCACGCAGCCAAACACAGAGGAAGGTATCGGAAAGAAGCGGTTTCTCGAGCTCGGCCCGGGGCATTACTCGGACGGCCATCCGCTCGACGAGGTGCAGTATCTTGAGTGCAAGCTGATCCTGAAGCCCGAACGTTTTACTGCCGCAAAGGTTTTCTTCGAATACGGCGAGATCGCAAGCCAGACGGCAAAGAATTACGGGATTGGTTTCTCGAGCAAAGGTATAACCCTCAAGCCACAATCGCGCGAGGTTACGTTTTTTGATACCGCTGACTTCCGTCTCTACAACAACGCGTTCATCCTGCGGCAGCGCATCGCCTACGAGGATGCTTTTCCTGCCGGGGACACGGAGATTGTCTTCAAATTCCGCCATCCCGACATGCAGAAGACCGCGGACCTGGACGTGCGGCCGCAGATTGCCGGCGACTATCGGATCAAGTTCAAGGCCGAGGCCCTGCCGTTGAAGGATGAGGTCGGGGGGTACCGCTTGCTGTTCTCTCACAACGCCCAATTTCCCTTGAGCCAGGAACCCGTGGGCGCGAGTCTCTCTTTGAGCAATTTAGCAAAGATCTTCCCTCTCTTGGACACCCTGAAGCAACCAGGCGCCGACGACTTGGAATTGGTAAGTGGCATGATCGTCGAAGAGGTCCTTCAGGACCTGGGAACACTGGATTTCGGCTACGGGGTTACCGCCGACTCCAATATTGCGATCTGGCGCGAGCGCGGCACGCACAAGCCGCTCTGCGGCGAGTATGCGTTCGAGATTAAGTTCAAGCGCCGGGACGAGCTCCAGGAGAAGGCCATGAAACGCTGCCGCGAGTTCTTCATTGCACTTCAAACGGCCGGGCGCGACTGGCTATCGTTGGGGACGACCAAGACGGGTCTGGTGTACCGGCTGAGCGGCAATGCGCCGCAGGGTCACGAGTGACGCAGCCGGTCCTGGGGTGAGCCGCCGATCCTCCCGCGTGCGGATCGGCGGGCCAACAGAGGAGGGGGCATTGTTCAAACGTTAGTAGCCGGCAGGCCAGGGTTGTCTGTAATAGACCGCCAAAAAACTTCAGATGACTTGTCGCCGAGGCCGCTACGTTACCCTGCCGAGCCCATCGGACCCAAAGGCGCAAGCCCCCAACGCCACCGAGGCGAATGTGCGGACCTCGGACTCCAGGCGGTTGTGGTAGCGGCGCTCCCATCCAACAACTGCCCCGAGTACCGCCGCCAAAATGAGTTGCGCCAGGATAACGAACTCTGGAATGGTCCAGTTCATGGTTTTTCGCCTCCCAGGTTAGACTTCACCGCGGCTGACCGCACAGGGTGCCTGGCCGTCTCCTGGTGTTTGAATCGCAAGAAATATAGGGTGATAGCGGCGGCGCGTCGAGGTCACTACCTTAATCCCCTGACCAAGGGTAATTTCCGGTCATCTCCAGAAATCTGTCAGATCATCATATACTTATATGCTTCGAGCGCTTTTTTCGCTAAAATGATTCGACCATAACCTAGCAAGGCTGTCAACAATGGGGCAGGAGTGGAAGGGGCGCGAGGGGGTACGCTTCGACTAATGGCGCCCTGACTGGCTAGGCGGTACCTTTAGGACAAGACCTCACCTCATTGCAGGAACTTTTTTGATGTCTCTCTCGGCAACATTGTTGATGATACCTGACTGGCAGGCTCTGCTGGTGATTCTAGCGGCGGTCGTCGGGCCCTCGATCATCGGATTCGTCATCGTTCAACGCCTGGTGCCTGTCAGCGTCCGCCGTGCCCATAATGAGGTTGCCGGCTTCGTCTTCTCGGTGGTAGGTGTCATGTATGGGGTGCTGCTCGCGTTCGTCGTGATCGTGGTCTGGGAGCAGTATTCCGAGTCGCGCGTCAACACCCGCCACGAGAGCAGCGCGGCCGTATCCCTCCAACATGCAATGGGTGCCTACGCCGACGCGAGCGACTCGCCCGACCTCCGGCCCGCCCTGCTCGGCTATCTGCATGAGATCGTGGCTGGCGAGTTTCCGGTGATGGCGGCGCTGCGGCGCCCCCCGCCGGTCAACCGGGCATTGGAGGCCATCTGGCAGGGTATTCAAGGATTGTCACCCACCTCGCTTCGCCAACAGGTTCTCTATGGCGAGTTGATCGGGAAGCTTAACGAGCTTGAACGGTTGCGGGCCGAGCGGCTGGGGGATGCCCACGAGGAGCTGCCTCACGTCATCTGGCTGGCGCTCATCGCGGGGGCTGTCCTGACAATCGGGTTTGCCTTTTTTCTGGGCACCGAGAACGTGAGCGCCCATGGGGTGATGATCGCCGTGCTCGCCGCCTTGGTTGGGGTGGTTTTTTACGTCATTGTCGAGCTCGATCACCCCTTTAGTGGAGCGGTCAGAATCGGGGCGGAGGGTTTTCAGGACATTATCGAGATGATCGAAGCACCCTAAGGCAAGATGCACCTGTGTGCGGAGGGTGAGGTGGCGCGGCTAATCCAGTTGGCGTCTGGTGCCAGCAATCAGCCCCCGATGGCACCGCCCAATTACTGGGCCCAAGCGGCACGGCCGTCGCCGAAGGCCCCGGCATATTGCGCCCGCCACCCGGAACGGAATCTCTTGAGCCGGTACCAGGGCCTTAGACGATTGAATTTATGATCTATTATCCATTATCCCTTATCCTTAATCCATGATCCGTTTTAAGCTAGATAAGTCGTAACTAATATACTAGACTTTGGTTGCGAGACCGCGTTTTGGCCCCTCCGGGGTCCCGGGGGTGGGAGGCGCGGAAGGAGGTGTACCATGAATAGACATTCCGTGTTCGTGACTGCACTGCTTACTACCCTGCTGCTGGCAGTCCCCGCCCAAGCGCAAGCCTTCTTCGGCTTCTTCAGTGGCGGCTTTGGCTTTGGTGGCGGCTTCGGTGGCTGGGGTGGACCTGGTTGGTGGGGCCCTGGCTATTGGGGCGGACCTGGCTACTGGGGTGGTCCAGGTTACTGGGGCGGACCCGGCTACTGGGGGGGGCCTGGCTATTGGGGCCACAGGTATTACGGGTATAACCCCTACTGGCACTCCTATCGGTCCTCCCTGTGGGGCTACCCCTTCCCCGGCTATCCCCACTACGGCCTGATCCAGCCCTATGCGTACCCGCAGGTCGTGATGCCCGCGGCCCCGGTCGCGCCGTCTGTCCAGGAGAAGTGACGCTAATCAGCCGGCGGCCCGTTCCGCGGGAACGGTTCGCCGCCGGACCTAGCCGCCAGTGATTTCGGCTTTCCGACGCGAGGGCCGACATCTCCTCTTTAACTCAGTGCGGGTGGGCATGGCCGTCCTCAGCACCCGCCGCCGCCGCGGTCGTCGCTGACTGACCGGGTCTCGGATCCCCCGGGGTGAAGCGGGCTTGCCAGGCGTTGCCATCGGGGAAGGTCAGCAAGACCACGGCCTTCATGTCCTGAGTGGTTTCAAAGGTGCCCTGGCCGGTGAGTCGGTTGTCGCCGACCGGATTCAGATCCAGGGTGGTGCGCCCGCCGCTCAGGAGGATGACGCCGCCGCTGACCCCGGCGCTGGGTACTGGCGTGTTGCCGTGATCGGTGAGATAGACGCTGAGTTCGTTTGTGCCGAGCACCAGCTCGAAATGATAGGGCCCGGCCATGCGCACCTGGCCGCCGTTTGGGGATTCCATGGCATCCAGGGTGGCGTCGTCATGGGCGATGGCCGGGGTAGCGAGGGCCAGGGCGAGCAGGGCGGTAGTCAATCTCTTCATGGTTGCTTCTCTTTGAAGAAGGGCGAGACAATTGTCATCGGGTCATCGGGTCATCGGGTCATCGGGTCATCGGGTCATCGGGTCATCGGGTCATCGGGTCATCGGGTCATCGGGTCATCGGGTCATCGGGTCATCGGGT
>JBFZDM010000237.1:0-3418 GCA_041307365.1 Chromatiaceae bacterium
GTTCGGCTCACCTCCAGGACGCACAGGGACTGGCTCAGGAAGGCGGCGCGCGCCAGCAGATAGACGTAGGGGTAGAGCACCAGGGAAAGCATGATGGCCGCCCCTTCCAGGGAGCGGATTTCGGGGAACCAATAGTCACCGAAACCCCAACCGAACCAGCCGCGCAGGAGGGTCTGGACGGGTCCGGGAAAATCGAGCAGGCCCGTGTAGGTGTAGGCGATGATGTAGGCCGGCATGGCCATGGGCAGCAGCAGGGCCCACTCGAACAGGCCCCGGCCGGGGAAGCGGCACATGCTCACCAGCCAGGCCGTGCCAACCCCGCCGATCAGGGTGCCGATCGTTACCCCCAGCATGAGCCCGAGGGAATTGGTCACATAGTCCCGCAAGACCGTTGCCGCCAAATGCCCCCAGACCTCCCCGGCGGGCACGAAGAGAAAACCGATCACCACCAGCACGGGCAAGGCCAGCACCAGGGCCAGGGCGGTAATGCTCGGGCCCCAGGGCCCCGACCTCTTTTCGGCGATAAGGGCGGCGCTGGTCATGAAGAGGAGGCTGGTGACAAGGAAGCGGGCGCCCAGGCAGGGGAGGAGGGGTGGGATTATCACCGACCCTCCGGGGCCGCGTCTATTTCCAGCCGGCCCGGTCCATCAGCCGTACCGCCTCGCCGTTGAGTTCCCCCAACCGCTCCAGATTCAGGCTATCGGGCTTAAACTCACCCCAGGCGGCCAGGGTTGCGCTTACCGGCACCTCCGGGCGCACCGGGTATTCGCCATTGGTCTCCGCGTACCAGGTCTGAGCCGCGTCACTTGCCAGGTATTCCAAAAGCTTGACGGCCTCGTCCTTGTTGTGGGCCGAGATCGTCATGGCCGCCCCGCTGATGTTGACATGGGTGCCGCGCCCTTCCTGGTTGGGCCAGAATAGCCCCAGCTTGCCGGCGGCCTCGCGTTGCTCCGTCTCCGCCGAGGTCAGCATGCCGGCGAAGTAGTAGCTGTTGGCGATGGCGAGGTCGCACTGACCGGCCGCGGCGGCCAGGATCTGATCCCGGTCGCCACCCTTGGGGGGGCGGGCCAGATTGCCCACCAGGCCCTTGGCCCAGGCCTCCGTCGCCTCGGCGCCCTGGTTGGCGATCAGCGAGGCCACCAGCGACTGGTTATAGACATTGTCCGAGGAGCGAATGCAGATTCGTCCCTTCCATTTAGGGTCCGCCAGGTCCTCGTAACTTGAAAGTTCCGCCGGCTGGACCTTGTCCCGCACATAGAGGATGGGCCGAGCCCGCAGTGACAGCCCAACCCAGTGACCATCCGGGTCCCGATAGGCCGCCGGGATGGCCGCATTAAGCCGCTCGGACGTCACCGCCTGGGTAACGCCTGCCTCCTTGGCCCGGTACAGGCGCCCGGCATCCGTGGTGATCAGCAGGTCGGCCGGCGAATTCACCCCCTCGCTCTGGAGCCGCTGGAGCAGGGCGTCGGCCTTGCCCGTCACCAGGTTGACCCGTACCCCCGTCTCGGCGGTGAAGCGGTCCAGCAGGGGCTTGATCAGCTCCTCGCCCCGAGCCGAATAGATGTTCACCTCCGTCGCGAGGGCTTGGAGGGGGAGGGTGGAAAGGGCCGCCAGACTGGCAGCGATCAGGGAGCGGCGGGCAGGGGACATGGTGGGCGGTTCTCCAAAATAGGTTGGGGGAATCGAGGACTGACGGTGGGCCGGTGCCGGCAGGCCGACAACCGGGGTGCCTCGCCCTAGAATTTAATGCGAACCATTCCCAATAGCAAGCGGATTTTATTCCAGGAGGGTGCCTGGCTCTCCGGGGATTCTGGTCAGGGCGGTGGCCTTAAACTGGCAAGTTTCGGATCTGCCACGACCAGCCCCAGGCAAGGCCCTGGGACTTCAGGTCCCGCAAAACGTCTGCTTTACAACCTCATGCGGTGCTGGTGGGCGTGTATAAAGGTCGGCTGAGGGGGCCTCGCCCCAGGGGTCGGCGAGTGCCTGCAACAGGGCGTCGAGCGGTTCGAGGTCGCCCGCGACCGCTGCATCGAGCGCCGCCTCGACCCGGTGGTTTCGGGGGATGACCGCCGGGTTGGCGCGGCGCATGGCGGCCGCCCGTGCTGGCGGGCTGGCCGGCTCTCGCGCCAGGCGGGCCTGCCAGCGCGCGCGCCAGGCGTCGAAAAGGGGGCCCTCGCCGAGTGGCGCCCGGACCGCCCCGTCCGTTTCCGCGGCGACATTGCAGAGGGCGCGGAAGGTATTGGTAAAGTCGGCGCCGGTTTTGGCCATGGCCTGCAAGAGTCCGTCGATCAGCTCGGCATCGTCCGCATGCGCCTCCAGGAGCCCCAGCTTGGCCCGGAAGCACGCGAGATAGGCGTGTTCGAAATCCTGGCCGAAGCCATCGATGATACCTTGGGCCACCGCGATGGCCTTGTCCGCGTCAGGGTCGAGTAGCGGCAACAGCGCCTGGGCCAGACGGGCGAGGTTCCACTGGGCAATGCGGGGCTGGTTGCCATAGGCGTAGCGCCCGCCCTGGTCGATGGAGCTGTAGACCCTGCCAGGGTGATAGGCATCCATGAAGGCGCAGGGGCCATAATCGATCGTCTCCCCCGCCATCGACATATTGTCGGTATTCATCACCCCATGGATGAAGCCGACGCCGAGCCACCTGGCGACGAGTTCCGCCTGCCGTGCGACCACCGCGCCGAGGAGGGCGCGATAGGGCTGCTCCGATCCCTCCACCGTGGGGTAGTTACGCGCGATCACGTAATCGGCGAGGTGCCTGAGCGCATCGCTATCCTGGCGTGCCTGGAAGTACTCGAAGGTTCCCACCCGCACATGGCCGCGCGCCACGCGCGTCAGCACTGCCCCTGGCAGCGCCGTCTCGCGCAAGACCGGCTCGCCGGTGGCGACCACCGCGAGGGACCGCGTCGTCGGTATGCCGAGGGCGTGCATGGACTCGCTGAGGATGTACTCCCGCAGAACAGGTCCGAGCCAGGCCCGGCCGTCGCCCCCACGCGAGAAGGGGGTGCGGCCGGAACCCTTGAGCTGGATATCGAATCGCTCGCCCGCCGGGTCCAGGATTTCGCCCAAGAGAATCGCGCGGCCATCGCCGAGCCGCGGCACGAAGCCGCCGAATTGGTGGCCGGCATAGGCCATGGCCAAGGGGGCCGCGCCCTCGGGCACCCGGTTGCCGGCGAGCATGGCCAGACCCTCTGGCGACCGCAACGCAGCGGGGTCTAGCCCGAGCCTGCCGGCGAGAGCCTCGTTGAGTTTGACCAGCCGGGGCTGGGCAACCGGTACCGGCGCCAGCCGGGCAAAGAAGCGTTCCGGCAGCCGGGCATAGGTGTTATCGAAGGCGAATGTCATCTGGGGATCCCCCTTGCTGGAGGTTGCGAAGGTGGGGACGTTTGCGGCTGACTGAAAGGAGAGTCTGCTT
>JBFZDM010000263.1:0-5105 GCA_041307365.1 Chromatiaceae bacterium
ATCCACCAGCAGCGCCAGACCTCATCGCTGAACTCGTCAAGCATGCCCCTACGGCTCACCGCGGAACTCGCCACCCGATCCAACGGCTGATCCTGATGCACCCCCGGGATCCAGCGCCGCCGCTCCCGATGCCGGACCCATCCGCTCGGTTGAGGATTGAGACCTTCGCCATTCAAGACCGAGCGGCGCGGGCGCTCCTCCGCCGCTGGCCCTTGCACCTCGGCATGGATCCAGGATTTGGCCAACGATCCCATCTCCTGATCGTCGGATTTGATGATCCTGCCCAGGCCATCCTGCTTCAGTCACTGCGATTGATCCACTATGGCCTCGACCGGCCGAGGATCACCTTGCTCTGCGATCACAGCGACGAGATCAGGACTGGGTTTCTCGCCACCTGTCCTCAGGCTCCCATGATCGCGGACATCCAATTTGCGCCGATCGAGGCCCTGACGCGCATCCTGCACGATAGCTGCCGGCAGGACCCGCAGGGCGCATCCAGCCCGAAGTCGCTCGATCCGGATGCGAATGGCGTCGGGGCGACCGCCCCCGTCACCTTCGCCGCGGTCTGTCTCAACCAGGTACCCGTAAGGGGCCTGGAACTGGCGCGCCGTCTCGTCCAGGAGCTGGCTGCCATCCAGGGCGTCTCGCCTCCGATTCTGTTAGAGACCGGTGAAGCGGTGCCGGGCGGTCGGCTCGAGGACTGGGACGGGCAAATCATCCCGGTCTCCTATCTGCGCGAGGTCTGTCGCGCCGCCATGCTCCTCGACGGCTTCGGCGACGAGGTCGCCCGGACCATCCACGACCATTATCGCGACACAATCGCCGCCCAGGGTCGTGATCCGGATATGGAGCCCGCCGGACAGCCCTGGGAGCAGCTCGCGACCTCCTTTCGCCAAGCCAACCGTCATCAGGCCGATCATGTCTGGGCCAAGCTCGCCGTCGCCGACTGTCGCGCGGTGCCTGAGGATTTAGTCGAGTCTTTCGTGATGAGCCCGCTGGAGGTCGAGCAACTCGCGTTCATTGAGCATCAGCGTTGGGCCGCGGATCGCTATCTTGACGGCTGGAGCTATGCGCCGGCACGCAACAACCTGCTCAAGCACCATCCGCAGCTCATCCCCTATGCCGACCTTTCAGAGGCGATGAAGGATCTGGACCGTTTCGCGGTGCGGGGCCTACCGACCCTGGCCGCGCGCTTGGGTCTCGGGATCCTGCGATTACTCATCGTTGGTGTCCATCAGCCCAGTCCAGGGTGTCCGGGCGGGAGGCGTCTTCGTCGGCAGGTTGACCGGGTACTCACTCGACTGGCCGCGCGCTACCCGGACCGCGCGCTTGTACTCGCCGCCACTCTGACCGACCCATGCGGACGCGAATTGGTCCGCGGAGCGCTGGATCGTGACTCCAGGGTGGGGCTCTTTCTGCTCTTGCCTCGCCCCTTGAGCCTGATCCTCGCCGACCTGCCCGATCAGGAAGCCCGTCGCGATTTCCTGGCGCTCGCCGCCCGCGCCGAGCGGCGGATCAATCTCGATGGCGAGGCACAATTGGCGACCTGGTTTTCCCAGCGCGCCGAGATCAGCTTGATCCTGGGCGACCAAATGCCCATGGGCGTCGTACAAAAGCAAGTCCGGTTGGAACCAGGCGGCCGGGGTCTCGAATGGACATTCGAATATTGAATACCTGTAAATAATACAAGTAGTTAACCAAATTTGGAAATCCAGGATATTTTAGTTAGATTTAACGATGTATTTAATATCAAGTGGATAGCCGCACAATACCATATAAATTAAATATTATTGGGCGGGCTTGCGATCAAGACTTAAAGGGCTACGCTTAAAGTAAGGCCCACCGACGAGGAGAGCGTCATGGGCAAGAATCAACTTCAGTTCCAGAAAGGGGCTCTGTTTGTCTGACTTGTACAACAGAAACGCCAGATGGGGATTGGCTACAAAGCCGATTGGCTCATGAAACAAAAGTTGATGCAAGTCATGAAGGAACGCGATGACCGCCAGCCGGTGTCGGCGATCCGCGAATTCGATGACGCAGTCTGGGGTGGTGTACGGCACGGCGGCAAGCGCGGCCGGGGTGCGCCGGGCAAGGTGCCCTTCAATGCCGTCGTGCGCGCACCGCCGATGTCCCGGCGTCTCCTCAATAAAGCTAGGGCACGGGGGTAATCAAAAAGAATTATGGAAACCATCGGTTCCTATATCCAGTCGCAGGCGATCATCAACGCGATCGTCAACATGATCGTAAACCCCGCCATAAACCCCGGCTTGACTTGGCTTGTCAGCGGGGACATGCAGGCGATCCCGCTCACCGAAATCCTCATCGATATGACGATCACCTGCCTTGTCATGTCCACGGTGATCGCCTTGTTCGTGACCTCAGGTGTCAAGCGGGGGCTAGGGACCGGGAACATCAAGGCCAACGATGACGCGCCATCTCCAAGGTGGCTTTCACCATTTCCCCGCGCATCGTGGACTCTTGGACTGACGCTCGGCTTTGGTTTCGCGATCGTGCTCGTGCCGCTCACCCTAGGACTTTTCTCCCTGCTGGGCATCTCGGAGCTTCCGTTCTGGGGTTTTGTCCTCTTCAAGATGGTTTATCCGGGAGCCATCGCTTTTCTCGTGACGAAATGGATCATTTTAAGACAACTGGAAATCTACCATTTGTCACCCGCGATATCGTGAAAGGTCGGCAGGAATGGAAAGGACCGGGATGACAGGGGTTCGACACCGCCAAGCGCCGGCTTGACAATGGAGGGGCATATGCCGAGCACCACGTCGAGTTGCGGAGGATCTGTCGCCAAAGGGTATTGAGGCGTGATAAGCCATCATGGCCGCGCCAGACTAGGGAGGATGCGATGCGCCTTGAATTCTGGCTCCCGCGTTTCTGCTTCTACGGAGCTGTCCTCCTTGCGTTGCAGCTTAACCAAGCGGAGGCCGCGTTTCCGCCGGTGGATCCTGTTCTGACGACCGCCGGGATTGCTGCGAATCCGCAAGCGGCCTATGGCGGCTTTCTGGGCAACGGATTCCTGGGACGTGCATTGGGGATTGACGAGACTTCAGGTGTACGTTTGGGTGGCTTCCTGATTCCGGAATTCGATTGGGTGGCCTCTGGCGGGGTTAAGCCGGACTCATCGTTTGGCGGGATTGCGCTCGGTTTAAATGCATCGGTCGATATGGCAAAGGCCCTCGAGATACCGGGCGGCACCTTGGGTGTCGAGTTGCTGGTGTCAAATGGCGGCGCAAACAATGACGCCGCGGGATCCGTTCAGCAATACACCAATTTTGATGCAACGGAGCCTCGCGATCGCCAGCAGATGACTCAGTTATGGTGGCGTCAACGCCTGTTTGACGACAGGTTATTGCTTCAGATAGGCAAGATGAATGGCGCTGCCATCTTCAATACGGTATTAAACCCCGTCATTGTCAATGATCCCCACCTGCAGGACTCCAGCATTAGCAACCTTATCTACGTTCCCGTCGGACTCAACACCACGCTTTTTGGAAGGCTTTCTGCCTATCCCGACACCGCCTACGGGGTAGTCGTGCACTTTGCCCCCACCACGAATATGTATGCATCTTATGGGATTTTCGACGGAAATCTGTTATTTGGGGATACCGGCAGGGACTGGTGGCCAGAGGTCAACGACTACAAGTTTCATATTGGTGAGCTCGGCTATTCCTGGCGCCTGGGCAAGGTAGGGATGCCCGGGCGGATCGGGCTAGGAGGCTGGCGGCAAACCGGCGATCTGTATACACCTGCTTTGACGGTTGAGGATGGCGCCACCGGCTATTACCTGTTTGCGAATCAGCGTCTATGGTACCAACATCCCAGCCTAAACAATGCCGGTCTGATCGGTTATCTCCAATATGGCCATACCGGATCGGATGCCTCGATTGTCAATACTTATCTGGGTGCCGGACTGACCGGGATCGGTTTGGTTCCCGGGCGACCGCAGGATACGATCAGCTTCGGTGTCGCGCGATCCAGCCTCAATGAGGAGCCGGGTGCGGGCTGGTTCTTTTTTCCTGATGTTACCTCCGATTCAATGGATCTCGGGTCCAGCGAGCTCATGCTCCAGGCGACCTATCAGACGAACCTGGCATTTGGCACCCCCGCCAATTATTGGACGCTCAGCGCGGTGGCGGGTTACACCTATATACCGAACCCTGGGCAACGCCCGGATTTGCCTCCCGCGCATGTGTTCTCGGTTCGATTGGTTGCTTTGTTTTAGGCAATGGCGTTCGTGCTCCATGCACATGGCGCCATTCTCCTTCAACTGAGATTAATATGGATGAGGGAAAGGCCATGTACGACAACCTGTTCAGTCCGGTGCGGATCGGGGGCCTGGAGATCAAGAACCGCGTGGCGATGACGCCCATGGGTGTCAACCTCGCCGCGGCGGGTGGCGGCGTTAACGACGACATCGTCGCTTTCTACGAGGCGCGCGCCCGAGGCGGCATCGGGCTCATCGTGAGTGAGCTCTGCCGCGTAATGGACGGCTTGGGCGCGGGCGAGGCCTGCCAGATTGCCGCCCGGCATGCGGGAGATCTGCAGGGACTCGAGCGGCTCGTCGACACGGTGCATAAGTACGGTACCAAGATGTTCATCCAGCTTCACCATCCCGGTCGCAACTATGGCCTCGGGGGCGAGCAGCCGGTTTCCGCCTCGGCCGTCGCCCTCCCCAACGGCGGGACGACACCGCGCGCACTGACAATCCCGGAGATCGAGCAGATCCAACAGGCCTTCGTGAACGGCTCGCGGATCGCGCAGATGGCCGGTGCGGACGGGGTCGAACTGCATGGCGCCCACGGCTACCTGATCAACAGCTTTCTGTCGCCCTATCTCAACCGCCGCGACGACCGCTACGGTGGCAGCTTCGAGAACCGCCTGCGGTTTCTGTTCGAGATTATCTCGGGTATCCGCTTGGCCTGCGGCAAGAACTTCCCGCTCGGTGTGCGCCTCTCGGCCGAGGAGTTCCTCAAGGACAAGGGAAACGACTTGGCGGCGTCCAGCAGGATTGCCGCGGAGCTGGAGAAGGCCGGCGTCGACTTCCTCGACATCAGCAGCACCATTCCCGAGAGTCCCATGTTCGCCGCCTGCAT